>DATHNH010000215.1:0-10299 GCA_035486255.1 Solirubrobacteraceae bacterium
CTCCTTCGAAGGTGTCGCTGACCGCCAGGATGCAGGCCACTCGAATGCCGGCCGCCGCCCCCACGGCGAACAACGTCGAGGCCTCCATCTCCACGGCCAGCGCCCCTTCGGCGCTCCAATTCGCGTTGCGCGCCGAGTCGCGCTCGTAGAAGAGGTCGGTGCTCACGATACGGCCGGCATGGAAGGAGCGTTCGAGCGGTCGCTCGATCCTCCCCTCGAGCGGTTGCTCTACTACCAACCCGCTGTCCACCTCCTCGTCGGCGCGATTTTCCTCTCCGCCGCATTCGTGGCCGCGGTCGAGCTCCAGCCCACGCTCGAGCGCATCCGACAAGGCAGTTCCCAAAACAGGATCTGCGTGCGTGATCGCGCCGGCGCCCAGCGCGATGCTCGTTCCGTCGGCGGCTATCGCCTCGCGAGCGACGACCAAGTCGCCGAGGCCGAGGGTCGGGTCGAGCGCGCCGCAGGTGCCCACCCTGATCGCGCGCTTCACGCCCAGGCAGATCAGCTCGTGCAGGACGATCGCCGCGCTCGGGCCGCCCATGCCTGTGCTCTGGATCGTCAGCTGCTCGCCGTCGGCTGCCGTGCCCGTGTAGCCCCACAGGCCGCGGTGGTGGTTGAACATGAGCGGGCTCTCCAACAGGAACTGGGCGAGCGCCAGCGCTCTGCCGGGGTCCCCGGGCAGTAGCACCCGCTCGGCCAGCGTGGTTGTGGGGCGTATGTGGATCGGCTCGACCGACCGGCGGGTCGCCTCGCGGGGAAGCATCGGGTTCGGCTCGCTGTGATTCATGCTCGGCGACTTTAGACTGCCGCTGATGGAGGCGTCCAGGACAGAGGAGGAGACCGCCGGCCCGACGGCCGCTGCGCCCAACCTGGCCGAGGTGGCCGCTCGCGCAGGCGTGTCCACAGCTACGGTCAGGCGCTGGGTGAAGGAGGGGCTCGTGCCCCAGTACGAAGGGACCTGGACTCCGGCGGCGGGCGCTCAGGTCCGCATCGTGGGGCGTCTGCGCGAGCGTGGGCACACGCTCGAGCAGATCCGCCGAGCGAACGAGAGCGGGCAGCTGGCCGGCTATCTGCAGGGAATGTTCGCGCCGCAGGAGGGCCGCTACACGCTCAAGCAAGCCGCGCGCGAGGCGGACATCGACGAGCAGCTGATCGAGCGCATCTACATGAGCTTGGGCCTGAGCACCCTGTCGGTCGACTCGATCACCGAGGAAGACATGGAGATGCTGCGCTACATCGCGGCGATGCTCAGCTCTGGCCTGCCCGAAGTCGCGTTCCTGCAGCTCGCTCGCGTCTACGGCCAGACCCTGGCCCAGATCGCCGACGCCGAGGTGCGCCTGATCCACATCTACGTGCACGAGCCAATGATGCGCGAGGGCATCCCGGGCGTGCAGATGGCCGAGGCGATGGAGGGCCTCGCGGGCGAGCTGTTGCCGTTCGCGGCGCCGTTCATGCGCTACCTGCACGGTCGCTTTCTCGGACATTTCATCGAGCAGGACGTGATCGGACACATGGAGGCAGAGCTTGCGGACGGCGTGCCCGAGGAGGGGCGCATGCGGGTGGTGATCGCGTTCGCCGACCTGGCCGGCTATACGCGCCTGACGGAGGAGCGCGGCGACGAGGAGGCCGTCGGCGTGGTGGAACGCTTCGTCGAGTCCGTGCAGCACTCGTTGCCGATCGACGCACGTGTGATCAAGACGCTCGGCGACGAGGTGATGGTCGTGGGCGCCGACGCCGTGGCGCTTACGCAATGGGCGGTGGACTTCCAAGTGGCGCTCGCGTCGGATGCGCCCGCTCCGCGTATCGGCATCCATACCGGCGAGGCGCTCTACCGTGACGGCGACTACTACGGGCGCGATGTCAACCAAGCAGCGCGCGTGGTCGCCAGGGCCGCCGGCGGCGAGGTGTTGGTCACACGTCAGGTGGTGGACGCGGCGAGCGGCGGTGTCGACGGGTTGCGCTTCGAGCTGATCGGCGAAATCGGGTTGAAGGGGTTTTCCGAGCCGGTCGAGCTGTTCCACGCCTTTCCACGCGAGGAATAGGCCTTTCCGTGAGCGTGGTCGAGGTCCGCCAGCGCGTGCGCACCGAGGGGCTGCTCTCGCCAGGCTCAGGTGTCGTGGTGATGCTCTCCGGCGGACGCGACTCGGTGTGCCTGCTCGATCTGGCGGTCTTCCTGTGTCGGGCTGAACGAGTATGTGCGCTGCACGTCAACTACGGGCTGCGAATCGAGGCGGACGGCGACGAGCGCCATTGCCGCGAGCTGTGCGAGCAGCTTGGCGTGGAGCTCGAGGTGGTGCGCGCGAGCAGAGGGCACGACGCCACCGGCAACCTGCACGCCTGGGCGCGCGAGCTGCGCTACGCGGCGGCACGCGAGCTCGCGGAGCGGTTGGATGAGCCGGGTGGAGGCAGTCTCTCCAAACAGTCCTCCCCCCGCGCGCGCGGGGGGCATGCCGTTTTGGTAGCCACAGGCCATACCGCCACCGACCAGGTAGAGACGATCCTCTACCGCCTTGCGGCCTCGCCGGGACGCCGGGCGCTGCTGGGCATGTCCGCGAGCGAGGGGAGGCTTGTGCGCCCGTTGTTGGGGCTGACACGCCGGCAGACCGGCGACTACTGTCGGGAGCTGAAGCTCGCGTGGCGCGAGGACGTCAGCAACGACAGCAAGCGCTATGCCCGCGCTCGGGTGCGTCACGGGCTGGTGAAGGCGCTCGATGCCGTGCACCCCGCGGCGCAGGCCAACGTGCTGCGCACTGCCACGCTGCTGCGCGAGGAGACCGAGCTGCTCGACGCGCTCGTCGAGGCCGAGCTTGGCGGGCGCGCCGGCATCGCGATCGAGCGCTTGGCAGAGCTACCACCGGCTTTGCGACGGCTTGTCGTGATCCGCTTGGCTGAGGATGCAACCGGCGCTTCCGCTCCGCAAGCCGGCGAGCGGGTCGCGGAGATCCTCGCGCTCGGCGCACGCGGGGGCAGGGCGGAGCTGCACGTGGGAGGCCTCGCGGGTGCCGTAATCGAGGATGGCGAGTTGCGCATGGTCGCCATCGCTCGCCGCGAGCAGCGCCTTCCGCGTGAGCAGGGCTGCCGGCCCCGGGAGGACCCAGGGGACGAGGGCTATCCGCACGGGCAGGGACGCTAGGCGGCGTCGGCCCCGGCGGTCAATACACTCCGTCGCGTGGTGCCCATACCAGAGCGTGTCGTCTCGGCGACCTCCGGGGAGACCTCCGAAGTGGGCGAGGTGCTCGTCGGTGCGGAGGATCTCGAACGGCGCGTGCGTGAGCTCGGCGAGGCGATCTCGCGCGACTATGCGGGGCGACCATTGCTACTCGTCGGCGTGCTCAAGGGCGCGGTCTTCTTCTTGAGCGACCTGATGCGCTTCATCGAGATTCCCGTCGAGGTCGACTTCATGGCCGTCGCTTCCTATGGCTCCGCGACGGACTCCTCCGGGGTGGTGCGGATCCTCAAGGACCTCGACGTCGCGATCGAGGGCCGCGACGTGCTGATCGTCGAGGACATCGTCGACTCCGGGCTCACCCTGCAGTACCTGCTGCGCAACCTCGGCTCGCGCAACCCCGCGACGCTCGAGGTGTGCGCGCTGCTGACAAAGCCCGACCGTCGCAAGGTCGATCTGCCCACACGCTACGTCGGCTTTGAGATACCCGACCGCTTCGTCATCGGCTACGGGCTCGACTATGCCGAGCGTTACCGCAACCTCCCGTTCGTTGCCGTGCTGGAGCGTTAGAGGACCATGGGCACGACCCCCCATCCCAATGACCCGGCCCACAAGCGCCGCCGAGCATCGGCTCGTGCGCGTGCGCTCAAACGACCGGTAATTCCGGCTTCTCGTGGTAGGCTGGGGGACTGGCGGCCAGGACCTTCAGCGTTGCCGGTACCCAGGATCTAAGCCCATGAGCCGATTCTTCAAGAGCGCCGCTTTCCCAATTCTGATCGTGGTCGTGCTCGCCTTCTTCCTTTCGAAGTTGGTCGTGCCCTCCTCGCAGAAGGGGCCGGAACACACCTATCAGACGCTCGTTTCGACCGACATCCCCAATCATCAGGTCAAGTCGGCCGAGATGAAGGTCAAAGACAACGCGGTCTCGGTCGAACTCGTCAACAAAGAAAAATACGAAGTCGGCCTGTTCGATACGCAGGCGCCGCAGCTCGAGACGGAATTGCGCAAAGCCGGAGCCAAGTTCAACACCGAATCCAACAAGACGAGCATCTGGCCGTCGCTGCTCACCTATCTGCTGCCGCTCGTGCTGATCCTCGGCTTCTGGTTCTTCCTGATCAACCAGGTCCAGGGGGGCGGATCGCGCGTCATGTCGTTCGGCAAGTCGCGCGCCAAGCGATTGTCGGCCGACTCCCCGAAGATCACTTTCCGTGACGTCGCCGGGGTCGACGAGGCCGTCGAGGAGTTGCACGAGATCAAGGAGTTCCTGGAGAACCCGAAGAAGTTCCAGGCGCTCGGGGCGCGAATACCGACCGGCGTGCTGCTGTACGGCCCTCCAGGGACGGGTAAGACGCTGCTCGCTCGCGCGGTCGCCGGCGAGGCGGGCGTCCCGTTCTTCTCGATCTCGGGCTCCGACTTCGTCGAGATGTTCGTCGGCGTCGGTGCCTCGCGAGTGCGCGACCTGTTCGAGCAGGCCAAGCAGAACTCCCCCTGCATCATCTTCATGGACGAGATCGACGCCGTCGGGCGCCACCGCGGCGCCGGGCTGGGCGGGGGCCACGACGAGCGCGAGCAGACGCTCAACCAGCTGCTCGTCGAGATGGACGGCTTCGAGGCGAAGGACAACATCATCATGATTGCGGCCACCAACCGGCCCGACATCCTCGACCCGGCGCTGCTGCGCCCGGGTCGCTTCGACCGCCAGATCGCCGTCGACCGCCCCGACCGCAAGGGTCGCTCCAAGATCCTCGAGGTCCATACGCGTGGCAAGCCGCTCGCGAAGATCATCGACATCGACGCGCTCGCCGGGCAGACACCGGGCTTCACCGGTGCCGACCTCTCGAACCTGATCAACGAGGCCGCGCTGCTCTCCGCCCGTATCGGCAAGCGCGAGATCGGCCAGGAAGAGCTCGAGGAGGGGATCATGCGCGTGATCGCCGGTCCCGAGAAGAAGACGCGCGTGATGTCCTCCAAGGAGCGTCTGATCACCGCCTACCACGAGATGGGCCACGCGATCGTCGGCCACTTCCTCGAGCACTCCGACCCCGTCCACAAGATCTCGGTGATCTCGCGCGGACAGGCGCTCGGCTACACGATCTCGATGCCCCAGGAAGACCGTTTCCTGACCACCAGGGCAGAGCTCAACGACACGATGGCGATGACGCTCGGCGGTCGCGCCGCCGAGGAGATCGTCTTCGAAGAGATCACGACCGGCGCCTCCAACGATCTGGAGAAGGTCACCGCCACCGCCAAGCAGATGGTGATGCGCTTCGGCATGTCCGAGAAGCTCGGCCCGCGCGTCTTCGGCCACGAGCACGGACAGCCTTTCCTCGGCCGTGAGTTCTCGACCGAGCCCGACTATTCCGATGAGATCGCCCGCGAGATCGACGACGAGGTACGTCGCATCGTCGAGTCCGCTCATCAGCGTGCCAAGACGATCCTCACCGAGCACAAAGACGACCTCAACAAAATCTCCGAGATTCTCGTCAAGCGGGAGACGATCGAGAAGGAGGAGTTTCTCGCGCTCCTGGACGGTAAGAGCGAGCAGGAGGTCTTCGGCACCGAGGAGCCTCCGGCGCCCGAGCTGCCGGTTCCGCCGGCGCAGCCCGACCGGGCAGGTCGCGAAGCCCCGCGTCCGCTCCCGCGTCCAGGACTGGCTGGAGGCACGGCGGATATGCGCGGGTCTGACACAAGCGGCCCCTCCGTAACCTGAGCGGATCCACCGATCGAGTCTCCGTGGGCGCTCATCGCCTGATGGGGATTGTCAATGTGACACCCGACTCGTTCTCGGACGGCGGTTTGTTCCTGGATCCGGAGGCCGCTGTCGGTCATGGCATCGAGCTTGTCGAGCAGGGGGCGGACATCCTCGACGTCGGTGGGGAGTCGACAAGGCCGGGTGCCGAGCCCGTAGGGACAGAGGAGGAGCTGCGTCGCGTCGTCCCGGTCTTGGAGGCCTTGGCCGCGCGCGCAGGCAGGGCGCAGTTGTCGATCGACACCTCCAAGGCGCGGGTGGCAGAGGCCGCGCTTGCCGCAGGCGCCAGCCTCGTCAACGATGTCAGCGCTCTGCGCGCCGATCCGGAGATGGCCGCCGTGGTAGCCGACGGCGCCGCTGAGTGCTGCCTGATGCACATGCTTGGTGAGCCGCGCACCATGCAGCAGGACCCTCACTACGGGGATGTCGTGGACGACGTGAAGGCCTTCCTGGAAGAGCGTCTGTCGTTCGCCGTGGGCGAGGGCATCGACGAGCATCGCATCCTGCTCGACCCTGGCATCGGCTTTGGCAAGACGATCGCGCACAATCTCGAGCTGCTGCGCCGTCTGGACGAGCTGGTGGCGCTCGGACGGCCGATCGTGATCGGAACGTCGCGCAAGAGCTTCCTGGGACGCATGCTTCCTGCTGCACGCGGCGCCGGCGATCCGACAGGGCCGGGTGAGCGGTTGCCTGGCACGATCGCCACGAACGTGATGGCGCTCGAGCGTGGGGCGCGTGTGTTTCGCGTCCACGACGTAGCGCCCGTCGCAGCCGCCCTGGCGGTGGCGACTGCTACGTTGAGCGGCAGATGGATGGCGAGCACCACGACGAGCTGAGCGACGAGGAGCGTCGGCACGGAGAGCAGGAGCTTCCCGAGGAGCTCGACGAGTCCGATGCCTACGAAGAGGACGAGGACGATGGTTTCGAGACGGTCACGATCGAGATCAGCGGCCTCTCGCTCTACACGCATCACGGTGTGAGCGAGGCCGAGCGTGAGATTGGCCAGCGCCTGCTGCTCGATCTCCGCCTGGATGTCGGTGAAACCGATGCCACCGTTACCGACCGGGTGGAGGACACCGTGGACTACGCGGAGGTCTGTCAACTCGTGGCGCTTGTCGCTCAGCAGCGCTCGTACAAGACGCTCGAGCGTCTGTGCAGCGCCATCGCCGACCGCCTGCTCGGCGACTTCGAGCTGGAGGGCGTATGGGTGAAGGCATCGAAGCCCGAGCCGCCGATCCCGCTGCCGGTGGAGGACGTGTCGGTCGAGGTTTGGCGCGAGGCGGGGGAGTAGCAAGCCGCAGCTTGCGAGGGAGCGCCGGGGAAGGCAAGCGGAGCGTAGCCACACCCTGCGGTTGGGCCCGTTTGCCTATATCGGAGGCTCTCTCTCGGTTGTCTGTGAATGCTCAGACCAGAAGCGAACGGTCTCGCGCTCGTGCCTGATTCCCAGCTCGAGTGCTTGCCATGGTCCCCGTGGGCCCGTTCCCGCGTCGTGTTGGGCGAGAGCTTCGTATTCGGCGAGCTTCAGGCGGTGGGTCTCCAGCTGGCCCTCGGCGAGTGTGTGTGCCTCGGCCCCGAAGAACAGCTTGAGCAACGCCGGGTCGCGTAGCACGTAGGGCTCTGGCGTGAGAACTCCAAGCCAGTTCTCGAGCGCGTCTCGTCCAAGCTCGGTGAGGCTGTAGAGCTTGCGGCGTCTGCCGCTCTGCTCCTGATTCTCGGTCAAGTAGCCGGCGCGCGCAAGACGCGCCGGCTCGGCGTAGAGCTGGGAGTGGGGTAGCGTCCAAAACTGTCCCACCGAGGCCGAGGCCATCCCCTTGAGGTCATACGGCGTCGCCTCTCCGACGAACATCGAGAGCAGGCCGAGAACGATGTAGGAGGTGGGTGTGAGCTGAATCTCGTCAGGCATGGGGCGTGATCTTGACAACGGTCCGTTTCGGATGGTATGTTTCAGAATTATGGGATCGAGGAGAGCAAAGGGGTCGTCGCGGAATCGCTTGAGAGTCTTGCCGATTAGCCGAGGATTCGTCGCCCTGGCCTCGGTCATGCTCGCAATACTTGGGGTCACAGGCATCGCCGCGGCGGCTCCCTCGGTCACGCTGAAGGTAAGGGCGCTCCCGATCCCCGGGTTTCCCGGGACAGGTGACGCCTTGGGCGCGGGCGCAGACGTAGAAGTTCAGGTCACGATCAGCGGCAGCGAATACGGCGGCTATCCCTCCCCGCTGACCGGGATCGACCTGTACTCGCCGAGCGGGTCCGAGATCGCCCCGGCGGGCTTCGTGACGTGCGCTGACGCGGTTCTGGAAACCGACGGGGGAGCGGGCTGTCCCAAGCACTCGAGCGCCGGTCCGCCCGGGGTAGGGCTCGGTGTTGTCGCCTTCGGCGGTAATCCCGTCCCTGAGAAAGTCTCGATCGAATCGTTCTTTGCGCCCGGCGGTGGACTTACCTTCCTCGTCGAAGGGCGCACACCCGCGTATTTTCAGGTCCTGGAAAAAGCGCACTGGGTCAACGCGAGTCCCCCATATGGGCAAGAGGCGATCGTCGAAGTGCCGCTTGTAGAAACGGCCCCTGGCGCCAACGACGCCTCTGTCACGTCCTTTACGGTCAAGGTCGGCGCTGCCTACAAGCGCGGTAAGAGGACGGTCTCCTACTTCACACAGCCAAAGATGTGCCCTCGTGGGGGCTTCCCGGCGAAGCTGGAAATGAAGTTCCTGAGTGGAGAAGTCGTCACAGTGACCGACAACGTGCCGTGCCCTCGGCGTCGAGGTTAGTCCGCCGGACGGCTCCCGGTCGCGACTCTCGGTGCGCATGGCTCTCCGCGCCGCGCGGTTCGCTCAGGTCTCGCACGCCTCGGCTACACGGTCGAGCCGCTCTCTGCGCGGATCGTCGGCTCCCATGATTCGGTCGAGCCAGGTGCACACTTCCGCCAAGTCGAGGTCGTCGACGCAGACGAGCATCTGCTCGATGTCCAGCCAGTCCTTGGGGCGGTTGAAGATCGCCTTGCACACCAGCAGGTGCTCGGGGGCGAGGACGGGGATCTTCGTTGCGCCGAAGGGCTCGCTTCTGATCGCCCGGCGCATGGCATCGTGGAGCGCGTCATACGCAAAGAACAAGTCGATCGGCGTATTGCCCCAGCGCAGACGGCACTGGCCGTCGCGTTCCACAACCCGTAGATCGACTCCGTCGCCGACGCCGATCCTTGCCAGGTCCCGCTCGATATCCGGATATGAGCTGGGCGCGACGAACAGGTTGAGATCGACGTCAATCGTCGCACGCGGCTCGGCATAGTAGGCAAGCGCCAGGGCGCCCCCGAAGGCGTGTGGAGTTTTCGTTCTCCTCAGCTGCTCATGGATCGCCACGATCTTCTCAGGCAGGCTGGGGTCGCTGCTCATATGGCGCGCGACGCGATACGCGGGAAGCGCTGGTGCTCGCGCGTCCTCGCTCGTGGGAGGTAGTCGCTCAACAGCAGCAGGTCGCGCAGCGTCTCTCCCCGTCGCTCGCTCGAGGCCGTGATCCAAGCGGCGGCGGCCTGCAAGTTGTCTGTTGGGTGACTCTCGTCTTGTGACAACGCCTGCACAAGCAGGCGAGCCAGCAGCGGTCGCGGCCGCCGGCCATCGGCCAGCTGGGTGAGCAGCTCTCCCGCCGAGCGATCAGAAGGAGCGGCCGCTACCGGCGCGCCCGCACGTCGTGCGGCCCGACGCAGCTCGCTCGCATCCAGATCCTTCGAGGAACGCGCTCGAGCGTGGGCGATCGTCTCAGGCGTCAACACCCTGAACGTTGCGAGTGTGCGGCTACGGGGCCCCGCCGCGGTTGTGTGCGACTCGCGTATCTCCCATGCGCCGCCACCACGGTCCAGTACGAATGCCATAGTGGGTGAGTCTACCACTATTTGAGTTGTTGTGCGGGGAGTCTTGCGTCAGCGCTGCCGCCCTCGCTCGGATAGCCTGCGGCGCCACATGCCCATGCGCAGCGGACTGCTAGGTCTCGGATCGAACGTCGGCGACCGCCGTACACGCCTTCAGGCCGCGGTCGACGCCATGCCGTCTGTCGGCGTAGGGGTAACAGCAGCCTCCTCGGTATACGACACCGATCCGGTCGGCGAGGTACTCGACCAGCCCAGCTTCCTGAATGCGTGCGTGCTTGTGGAGACAGAGCTCGAGCCGCTCGAGTTGCTCGACGCCGTCAAGCGCTTGGAGGCTGAGCTGGGACGTAGGGGTAGCGGCGTGCGGCACGGGCCGCGAGCGATCGACATCGACATCCTGCTGCTCGGTGGGCTCACACTCGCTCACGAGCGCATGACCCTGCCGCACGTGCAGGTGCTCAACCGTCGCTTCGTGTTGATCCCCGCGCTGGAGCTCGACTTCGAGCTGATTGCTCCGGATGGGCAACG
>DATHNH010000216.1:0-3679 GCA_035486255.1 Solirubrobacteraceae bacterium
AGGAGGAGGTCGACCGCCAGGCGCAGGAGGTGTGGGACAACCTCACGATCCTCCACCAGCGGTTGAAGGCAAAGATCGCGGCCGCCGCTGAACACGAGAGCGCAGAACCGAGCACCGGTGAGTACCAGCTCGATCGCACCCCGAGCCCGGATGTCAGCACCGCCGTGCCCGCGGAGCGCCTGCGCGAGCTCGGCGAGCAGCTGCTGCACACACCGGAGGGCTTCACGGTCCACCCCAAGCTCGTCAAACAACTCGAGCGCCGCCGCATGGCGCTGATCGACGACGAGAACTCCGAGCCGGCAATCGACTGGGCGCACGCCGAGTCCCTGGCATTCGCCTCGCTCTTGACCGAGGGCACGCCGATCCGGCTCACCGGGCAGGACACCGAGCGCGGGACGTTCAGCCAGCGCCATCTGGTGCTCCACGACGCGAAGACGGGCCGCGCCTTCTGCCCGATCCAGTCGCTGCCCGAGGCACTGGCGCCGATGGAGCTGCACAACAGTCCCCTTTCGGAGCTTGCGTGCATGGGCTTCGAGTATGGCTACAGCCAGGAGGCGCCGGAGACGCTTGTGCTGTGGGAGGCTCAGTTCGGCGACTTCGTCAACTCGGCCCAGGTGATCGTCGACCAATTCATCGCCTCGGGGCTGGCGAAGTGGGGGCAGACCTCGCGCCTGACGCTCTTGCTCCCGCACGGCTACGAGGGGTCCGGGCCCGAGCACTCCTCTGCGCGCCTGGAGCGATTCCTGGCGCTTGCCGCCGAGGGGAACATGCGAGTCGCGAACCTGACGACGCCCGCGCAGTACTTCCACCTGCTGCGCCGCCAGGCGCTGATCGCCAAGCAGCGGCCGCTTGTGATCATGACCCCGAAGTCCCTGCTGCGCCTGCCCCAGGCGAGCAACATCGTCGAGGATCTTGCCGAGAACTCACGCTTCGAGCCGGTGCTGGCCGAGGCCGGAGTGGTCGACGAGTCGGTGACGCGACTGGTGTTGTGCACCGGCAAGATCTACTACGACCTCGCGGGTCACCCGGACCGACAGGGCAACGAGCGCGTGGCCATCGGTCGCGTGGAGCTGCTGTACCCGTTTCCCGAGCGCAACATCAGGGAGCTGATGGGTCGCTACCCCAAGCTCCAAGAGATTCTGTGGGTGCAGGAGGAGCCGCGCAACGTGGGGGCGCGCGCACACATGTTCCCGCGCCTGATGCAGATCATGCCCGAGGACATCCACTTCGGCTTCGTCGGGCGGCCCGAGCGGGCTAGCCCGGGCGAGGGGTATCCCGCCGCGCACATCGCCGAGCAGAGCCGCATCGTGCGGACGGCGCTCGACCTTGGCATTCCCGTCTCGCAGTACCCGAAAAAGACACCCGGAGAGCGCTAGATGTGGCGTAGGTTCATGGCGATCTGGCGTCAGCGCAGACGCAAGCGTAAAGCTCGCGGTTAGCGGCCCCGCCAGAGCGGCGAGCGCTTCTCGGAGAACGCCGTCGCGCCCTCGCGGGCATCCTCCGAGCCGAAGACCGGATCGGAGATCGCGGCCTGTGCGTCCCACATCTCCGCCGCCGACCAGTTCCACTGCTCCTGCAGGATGCGCTTGGAGGCTTCCAGCGCCAGCGGCGCGTTGACGGCAATCTCACTCGCCAAGGCGAGCGCGACCTCGACCGCGGCGCCCGGCTCGGAAAGACGATTGACGAGGCCCAGCTCGAAGGCTCGCTCGGCCGGGATCGGATCGCCGGTTAGCGCCAACTCCATTGCTACGTGGTAGGGGATCCGCCGCGGGAGACGCAAGAGCGCGCCCCCGGCGGCCACGAGCGAGCGCTTGACCTCGGGGATGCCGAGTCGAGCGCCGCGCGCGGCGACGATTAGGTCGCATGCGAGTGCGACCTCCAAACCGCCGGCCACCGCGAAGCCCTCGACGGCGGCGATCAACGGCTTTACCGGGCCACGCCGGACGATCCCCGCGAAGCCGCGGTCGCCCACCCACGGACGCTCGCCGGTGACGAACGCCTTGAGGTCCATGCCGGCGCAGAAGCCCTTGCCGGCACCCGTGAGCACACCGACGCGGAGCGACTCCTCGCTGTCGAGCTCCTCGAGCGCGGCGGCGATGCCCTGTGCGAGCCCTAGATTGACCGCGTTGCGCATGTCCGGGCGATTGAGCGTGATCAAGAGCAAGCCGTCGCGCCGCTCCGTGAGCACAGGCGCGTCGTTTGACTTCTCTGCGTCGCTCATAGGCTGGAGCCTACCCGGCGGCGCGCAAACGAGCAGCTCACGTGGAGCCAATGGTCGGCGGGACACATGTCATGCCGACCATCGGCCGGCGGACACACCTCATGCGGCCCACAAGCCGTCGGACACACCTCATGCCGACGCACAAGCCGGCGGACACATCTCATGCCGAGCCATAGCCGGCGGACACCTCATGCCGCGAACAGGCGTAGCTCGGGCTCGCGGTTGCCGCGGAGCACTTCGACGTCGATCTCTACGCAGTCGATGCCGCGCGCGGCGGCTAGCACTCTCGCTTGCGGCTTGACGTGCTTGGCCACCAAGACCCCCCGACACTCTGCCATCGCCGGGTCCACCCGAATGCGCTCGAGGTAGCGCGTCAGCTGCTCTACCGAGTCGAGCGTGGCGATGCGCTTGATCTCCACCGCCACCCACTCGTCCTGTGTGTCGCGACACATCAGATCGACTGGGCCGATGTCGGTCGGCCACTCGCGGCGAACCAAGCGAAAGCCCTCCCCACACCAGTGCGGGGCGCCGGCTAGCAATTCCTGCAGTTCGCGCTCGATCCCCTCCTTCTCGAGCGCGACGAGCACGTCCAGCTCGTGCTCGACGTCGGTCAAGACCTCTGCGATCGCTATCTCCAGACGCTCTTCGTCGCGTTGCTTGCGCACGACCAAGCCCGTGAGCATCCCGTCGGAGCCGCGCTCCTCCGTGAGCACGGTCGGCGGGGTCATCCAGTTGAGCGGCTTGACGTTGGGAGAGCCACCGTCGGCCCAGACCATGAAGGTGCCATCGCCCTTGCACATCAATAGACGCACCGCGTCGGGCAGGGCGGTGGTGGTCCGGCCCACGTAGACGACCTCACAGCGAGCGACGATCAAGCGCATCAGCGGACGGTATCCGCTCAGGCGGACCACCGTCGGCAAGCCACGTCAAGTGCACCCGCGGGCGGTTCCATGGGGCAGATCTACCTGCTGACGAGCAATAACCAAGCGCAATCCCCAGCGCTACCCTCGGGGCGGATCTAAATGGTGAGAGCGACGATCAAGCGCACCCGCCGGCGGTCCGGCACGGCGGATCTACTTGTCGTCGTCGTGAGCCTCGAGGTTGATCGCCTCACGGAACTCGCGCATGCCCTTGCCGAGCGCGCGCGCGACCTCGGGCAGGCGCTTGGGGCCCAGCACCACCAAAGCGACGGCGCCGAGGAACAGGAGATGGATTGGACTCTCGATTCCCACTATCTCCCAGGCTAGCGCGTGTCCCGCCGCCGGGGGGCGAGTCGAAGGTCTTGGTTGGGGCTGAGCAGGCCGGCGCGACGGGGCGCGCGGCCGGTGGGAGCTGAATCTCGCGAGCGACCGCGAAGAGCGCCGGTCTTGCGAGCACCCCCTCCCCCGAAGAGTGCGATCTGGCAAGCACCCCCTCCCCCGAAGAGTGCGATCTGGCAAGCACCCCCTCCCCCGAAGA
>DATHNH010000217.1:0-4338 GCA_035486255.1 Solirubrobacteraceae bacterium
AATCGCCGTGGCCGGCTCGTCGGCATCTGGGATCGCCTGAGCGCCGCTATCCTGGTTTGCGTGACGCTCCTCTCCGATCCGGAGATCGACGCCAAGCTGGTCACCGGCGCGTGGCAACGCGACGGCCAGGCGATCGCACGCGAATGGCGGTTCGAGGACTTCGTCGAGGCGATTGCGTTCGTCAATCGCGTAGCCGACGCTGCCGAGACAGCCAACCACCATCCCGACATGCACATCCACGGATGGAACAAGGTTCGTCTCGAGCTCTCCACCCATTCCGAGGGTGGCCTTACACAGGCCGACTTCGATATGGCGTTGCGCATCGACGAGCTCGCCTGAGCTGAGCGCAAAGCCGACCAGTGCCCCTGCTACGGTTGTGCGGTCGGCCACCGATGAACGACGAAGAAAAACCTCCCCGAAGTAGATCGGCCCAGAGCGGCGCCGATCCGGCGTGAACGGGCTGAAGCTCATACTCGCGGCCGTCCTGGTCGCGATCAATGCGTTCTTCGTTGCCGCCGAGTACGCGCTCGTGCGCTCCAAGCGGGCGCGTTTGGAAGTGATGCGCGAGGAAGGCTCGCGCGGGGCGGCCCTGGCGCTCAGCCAACTCGATCGCATCAACGAATACATCTCCGCCGTTCAGATCGGCGTGACCATGACCTCTATTGCGATCGGTGCGCTCGCCGAGCCCGCGCTCGCCGACGTCCTCAAGGGCGCGCTGGGCAGCACTCCCAGCCATGACGCCGCGATCGCCATATCGGTGGTCGTGGCCTTCGTGCTGATCGCCGCGACGCAGCTGATCGCGGGGGAGATGGTGCCGAAGCTCTACGCGATCGATCGTGCGGAGACGATCGCCCGCCGCATCGCTCGGCCGCTACAGGCCTTCAGCGTGCTGTTTCACCCGGTCATAGTCGGTCTCACAGTCGTCTCGGGCCGCATCCTGCGGGTGCTCGGCGTCGAGATGAGTGGACCGCGAGAAGGCGGCTCACCCGACGAGCTCAAGCGTCTGATCGCCGAGTCCTACGCGGGCGGGCACCTCGATCCTGGTGAGGCCGGCATGCTTACCGGCGTGTTCCACTTGCACGAGCAAGAGGCACGTCAGGTGATGACCCCGATTCCGGCGGTGGTCACGGTGGATGTCACCCAAGACGCTCAGACGGCGCTCGAGCTGTGCATCTCGAGCGGCCATACCCGACTTGTCGTGATCGAGGGGGAGGACCGCGATCACGTGCGCGGGCTCGTGCATTCCTCCGCGCTCGCCAAGCTGCTCATGCACGACGGTCCGCATGCCTCGATCGAGCCGATCATGCATGACGCCCCGATTGTTCCCGAGACCAAGCCGCTCGACGATCTCCTGGCTGATCTACAGCGTCAGCGCACCTCGATGGCTGTCGTCGTGGACGAGTACGGTCGCGTCGTCGGGATAGTCACGATCGAGGACATAATCGAGGAGGTCGTCGGCGAGATCACCGACGAGACGGATCCCGCCGCCGGCGAGGTCCGTCGGCTCTCGGGCGGAGACCTGTTCGTACGTGGCCACGTCTCGATCGCGGATCTGCTCGATTACGGAGTCGAGTTGCCGGTGGACAGCGATGCCTACAACTCGGTCGGAGGCTTTGTGTTCGCCGAGATCGGACGTCTGCCACGACGAGGAGACACGATCAGCTCAGGGGACTTCTCGATCAGAGTCGAGTCGGTCAACCACAATCGCGTCGAGGCGGTGCGCATCCGCGAACGCCGTCCTGTGCACACACGCGAAGATGACTTCCGTGAGCCCTCCCACGGTGGGGTACCACCGGCTCCTAGCCAATAACGCCAGATACAAGAGCTGCTCGCAAGGACGCACAAGCCTGGCCCTATGCGCCGGGCCCAAAACACGTCCGGCCCGCGGGGGGAGCGGGCCGGACAATGTGCACTGGGAGGAGGCGTTGTGCGTTGCGACTTGAATCGCACCATCAAGTATGGCGGCCTTGATGAAGGCAACCTAAAAGTCCAGCGAGTCTGAGAACGTGCCTCGAACAGGCGGTCGTTCATGAGCAAAAGGCTGGGCGTCGCCCAGCTTGGTCCATGAACACCCACGACGCACCGTCTATTTCGAAACAGGTTCTAAGCGAGCCCTCACCAATTTGTGCTCACAACCTGAGGTGTCAGTCAGTAGGCGAGAAACCCGCGCTTGGTCTTACGACCGAGCGCGCCCTCGTCGATCAGCTCGTCGAGACGCCGCGGGATCTTCTCGCCGATCGTCTCCCCGATCGCCTTCGAGACATCCAAGCCCACGAGATCCAACAGTGCGAACGGGCCCATCGGGTGGCCGGCGCCGAGCTTCATGCAGGTGTCGATGTCCTTCGGGTCCATGCCGGTCTCTTCAAGCAGGCGTACCGCGTCGAACAAGTATGGGAACAACAAGCGGTTGACCACGAAGCCGGGCACGTCGGGAACTTCCACGGCCGTCTTCTCGAACGTCTCGCAGAGTGCGAGCGCGCGCCTGCGTGTCTCCTCTGAAGCGGCATTCGGAAAGACGAGCTCGACGAGCTTCATGCGCGTCACGGGGTTGAACACGTGCAGGCCCACGAACCGCTCTGGTCGTCCTGATGCCTGTGCAAGTCGCTCGACCGACAGCGAGGATGTGGTCGAGGCAAGCAATGCCTGCTCGTCGATGATGCCGTTTAGCTCGCCCAGCAGGCCGGCCTTGATGTCGTGATCCTCCACGATCGCCTCGACTACGAACGAGGACTGTGCAAGCGCGGTCACGTCCGTCACGATCTGCACATGCTGGGGGTCCACCTCCGCTTCCAGGCGGCTGAGGGTCTTCTCGACGGTGGTGCGTGCGCGCTCGGCCGAGCTGTCTGAGCGTGCAAGCAGCAGCACGGGTCCGTGGTGAGCGGCGGTGGCGGCCAGCCCGCAGGCGATGGCTCCGCTGCCGACTATGGCTAGGCGTTCGTTCAAGGTCTCTCGCTCCTCTGGCGGTGTAGCTGGCGGTTGCTGTATCCAGTGGCCAGTCGGGCTCTCCGACCCGGTCGCGCCGGATCCTGGTTGACTGACCAGTCAATCTAGTGCTGCTGAGCGATACAGTAGAGGTAGCGAACGCGCGGCGTCTTCACCAGAAGCCTGCTCGCGCCCGCTTTCTGAGCACACGCCGGGCGAGATGCCGCGGCGCCACCGGCAACAGACGAGCAAAGGACTTCCAAAATGAGGCAAGCAGAGGGCCGCGAGGTCGTAATCGTCGAGGCGGTTCGTACCCCGATCGGTCGTGGACATCTGGAGAAGGGCTACTACAAGGACACCCATCCCAACGCGCTGCTCGCGAAGGTCTACACCGAGGTGATCGACCGCGCCGGCATCGAGCCCGCGGTCGTCGAGGACGTCGTCGCCGGGTGTGTGCAGCAGTTCGGTGAGCAGGGTTTCAACATCGCCCGCAACGCCTGGCTGCAGGCCGGTCTGCCGATCGAGACCCCCGGCACCACCGTCGACCGTCAGTGCGGCTCTGCTCAGCAGGCGGTCAATTTCTCCGCGGCGCTGATCGCGGCGGGAGTGCACGACACGATGATCGGAGGCGGTGTGGAGCACATGGGCCACTTCCCGTTCTCGGCCGGCATGAAGACCCAGCAGGAGTTCGGCTTCGCGTTTACCCCCGAGCTGATGGCAAAGCACAACATCGTCGGGCAGGGCCTCGGCGCCGAGATGATCGCCGACGAGTGGGAGATCCCGCGCTCCGAGCTCGACGAGCTTGCGGTGCGCTCGCACAAACTGGCCCATCAGGCGACCGAGGAGGGCCGCTTCGAGCGCGAGATCGTGCCGTTCGCGGTCAACGGCGATACATACGTCACCGACCAGGGCATCCGCCCCGATACGAACCTCGAGGCGCTCTCCCAGCTCAAACCCGCGTTCAAGCCCGACGGCAAGATCACGGCCGGCAACAGCTCACAGATCTCAGACGGCGCTGCCGCGGTGCTGTTGATGAGCGCCGAGAAGGCCAAGGACATGGGCCTGACGGCGCGCGCCCGCATCGTCGATCAGACCACGGTGGGCTGCGACCCGGTGAAGATGCTCGAAGGACCGATCCCCGCCACGCGCAAGATCCTCGAGCGCAACGGCATGAGGATCGACGACATCGACCTGATCGAGATCAACGAGGCCTTCGCGCCCGTCGTCGCCGCGTGGCGGCGCGAGCACAACCCCGACATGGATCGCGTCAACGTCAACGGCGGCGCGATGGCGCTCGGGCATCCGCTCGGCTCCAGCGGTGCGCGCCTCGTCACGACGCTGCTGCACGAGCTCGAGCGCTCCGACAAGGAGGTCGGCTTCGTCACGATGTGCTGCGGCGGCGGGCTCGGCACCGGC
>DATHNH010000218.1:0-3828 GCA_035486255.1 Solirubrobacteraceae bacterium
CGCACCACAGCCAAAACCTCATGCCCCAAACGACAAGCATCAGACAAACGCTCCAACAACACAACACCCACACCCTCGGAGACGCCGGTACCGTCAGCCGCGTCCGCATACGCCTTACACCGACCATCAGGCGCCAAACCACGCTGACGCGAGAAAAACACGAACACCCCGGGCGTGGCCATTACCGACACACCGCCGGCAAGCGCCAGCGAGCACTCTCCCCGACGTAGTGACTGACACGCGAGATGGAGCGCCACCAGCGAAGAGGAGCAGGCCGTATCGACCGACACGGCCTGTCCCTCGAGGCCGAAGTTGTAGGCCAACATGCCCGACGCGACACTGCCACTGCTGCCCGCGCCCAAGTAGCCCTCCATGGAGGGCGGCAGCCGGCTCAAATCGCCACCGTAGTCGTGATACATGTTGCCGACGAACACGCCCGTCCGACTGCCCCGCAGTGAATCGGGATCTATGCCGGCATCTTCGAATGCCTCCCACGAAGTCTCGAGCAGCAGTCGATGCTGGGGATCCATGCCGAGCGCCTCTCGCGGGCTCGCCTGGAAGAACTCGGCATCGAAGTCGGCGGCGTCGTAGAGGAAGCCACCTTCGCGCGTGTAGCTGGTTTTCGGATGGTCAGGATCAGGGTGATAGAGAGCGTGCGCATCCCAGCCCCGATCGGTGGGAAACTCTCCGATCGCATCGCGACCTTCGGCCACCAGCTTCCAAAGGTCACCGGCGCACTTCACCCCACCTGGATAGCGACAGCCGGTCCCCACGATTGCCAGCGGCTCCCTGGAGGCCGCGAGGATCTGCTCGTTCTCCTGCTTCAGCCGCTCTGTCTCCTTCAGCGAGCTTCGCAGCGCCTCGACGATCTGCTCGGAGGAGGTGCTCACTGGGAGCCCTCGCCGGCAGTTGCCAATGGGGAATGCTCCATGGCCTGCTTTACGAGCTGCTCCACGTCCATTGCATCGATCAGCTCGGAGCGGTCGCCGATCGGCGATAGCTCGGTATCGCCTGCGGGGTCGGCGAGCCGCAACAAGAGGTCGACCAGACCCAGCTCGCGCAAGCGCTTGATCGGAATCGAAGCAAACGCCCGCTCGAGCTCGAGCTGCTCCGAGTCGGGCGGCGGAGCTTGCCCCCCCGAGCGCATCTGGGCCGACACGTATTCCGCGAGCGCCACCGGATTCGGATGGTCGAACACGACCGTCGCGGGCAGTCGCAGCCCGGTGAGCACGTTCAACCTGTTACGTAGTTCGACGGCCCCGAGCGAGTCGTAGCCGAGCTGCTTGAAAGCGCTCTTGGGATCTATCGCCCGCGGGGATGTGTGCCCCAGGATGGCTGCCGTCTCGGTGCGCACCGCGGCCAGCATCACCTCCTCGCGCTGCTCTTCAGGTGTTGCGGCCATGCGCCGGGCAAGAGACCCGGCACCATCCCGAGCGCCACTGGATCGAACTTGGATCAATTTGCGCATCAGAGGCGAGAGCGACCCCGCGCGTGCTTGCGCGCGTAGAGTTACGACGTCGAGACGCATGGGGATGCAGAGGGCATGGTCGCTCGCGCAAGCCAAGTCGAAAAGCTCGAGACCCTCCGACGAGGTGAGGCCACCGATCCCCAGTCGAGCCGAACGCGCGAGATCGGCCTCCTCCATCCGGCCGGCGATGCCGGTGTCGCTCCAGCCTCCCCACGCCATCGAAGCCGCGGGCAGCCCGAGCGCGCGACGGTGGGCTGCCAGCGCATCGACAAAAGTGTTCGCAGCGGCATAGTTGGCTTGCCCGGGTCCACCGAGGACGCCCATCACCGACGAGAAGAGCACGAAGGCCGACAGATCCAGATGTTCGCTCAATTGGTGAAGATCCCAGGCTGCGTCCAGCTTGGGCTCGAGAACACCGTCTACGCGCTCCGGCGTGAGCGAGTCGATCAGCCCGTCGTCGAGTATCGCGGCGGCGTGCACGACGCCGCGGACGGGATATGACTCGGGCGCCGAGTCGAGCAGCACCCTGAGCTGCTCGCGCTCGGCGATATCGCAGGCAACCACGCTCACGGTGGCCCCGAGCTCGATCAGCTGTGCCTCGAGCTCCTCGGCTCCGGGTGCCTCGGGACCTCGGCGACTAGCCAATATGAGGCTGCGCACCCCGTGTTGGACGACGAGGTGCTTGGCGACGAGCCGACCCAAGTCGCCCGTGGCACCTGTGACGACAACCGTACCCTGCGGGTCGAACGAACAGGCACCGCCAACTGGAGGTTCGCTCGAGGGCTCGCCCTCGTCGAGCGCCGCGAGGCGTGGCGCCAACAGTACGCCCGCGCGGAGGGCGAGCTGCGACTCGTCGGCGCCGATCGACTCTTCCAAGGCAGCAAGGGAGACATCGTGACCGTCGACGTCAACCAGCACGAAGCACCCGGGATTCTCGGATTGGGCCGAGCGAACAAGGCCCCAGATCGGTGCCGTGGAGAGGTTCGGCACGTCCTCGTGCTTGGTCGCCGCCACAGCGTTGCGAGTCACCACCACGAGTCGCGCGTCCGACAGGCGCGCGTCCGACAACCACACCTGCAGCGTGTCGAGCACAGCGTTGGTCGCCATGTGCGCGTCATCGACGAGCTCCCTCCCGGGAGCCGGCCGCTGCCCGTCGAGCGCCCGACTCGCTCCATCATTTGGATCGTGACGCATGCAGTCGAGCAGCACCACCGACGGGATCGGAGCGCCAGAGTCGAGCAACTCACGAAGCGTGCGCAGGTCAGCCGCGGTCTCGATGTCCGAGACCCCAGCGGCCAGCGCCCTTGTGAGTGGACCCTCCTTGGAGCCGAGCACAACCCACCTGTCTGTCTGTGCATACTCGGCACGGCCCCGCGCGACCTCCGTCCACTCGAGGAAGAAGAGAGAATTGCGAAGGCCTCGAGCAGCGTCGCGCAGATAGTCCTCGTTGAGCTCGCGCGACACGAGCGAGTCCACCACGGCAAGCGGCATGCCCGACTCGTCCGCCACCGTTAGCGAAATCGAGTTGTCACTCTCGCGACGCGCATTGACCCGCAGCCGGAATGAGCCAACCGAGTGCAGACGCACACCGCTCCAAGAGAAGGGAAGGCGCAACTTGGCGTTCGACTCGACGCCCAGCCGCGCATCCGAGCGGTCCTCCAGCACTCTGCCGAGGTGCAAGGCCGCGTCGAGCAGGGCGGGATGCACTGAGAACAGGCCTGCCTGTTCTCGCTGATCCTCCACGAGCGCAACTTCGGCGAATATCTCCTCGCCCACACGCCACGCAGCCTGCAGCCCCTGGAAGGTCGGCCCGAAGTCCGCGCCCAGCTCGGCGGCCCGATCGTAGAAGCCCTCCAGCCCGATCGATTGCGCACCAGCTGGAGGCCACTGTGGACCACTCAGAGACACCATGCGTCCGCCCGCCGCCTCGGCTTGGCATTGCGTGTCGATCAGCGGCGCAAGGACACCTGTCGCGTGACAGGTCCACGATCCCTCCTCCTCCCCGCCGTCCGCGACGACCTCCGACCTCGAATAGATTCCCAGCGCCCGCGCTCCGCTCTCGTCGGGCTCTCCCGCCCAAACCTGGACTTGTCTCGCGCCCTGCTCCTCGAGCACCAGCGGACTCTCCAAGATCAGCTCGGACAGGCCCTCGGCACCCACCTGGCCTCCGACGTACAGCGCCATCTCCACGAATGCCGTGCCAGGCAGGATCGGGATGCCCGATACCGCATGATCGGCAAGCCAAGGATGCACCTGCAAGGACAATCTTCCGGTGAACAGCCATCCTCGATCGCCGGCGAGTCTCACCGCCGCGCTCAGGAAGGGATGCTCCACCGTATTCAGCCCCACCGAAGTCATAT
>DATHNH010000219.1:0-2692 GCA_035486255.1 Solirubrobacteraceae bacterium
CCTGCGGGATACGCCTCGGCGTGGATGTACGAGATCTCTTTGAGCTTCAGAGCGCCTTCCATGGCGATCGGGTGCAGCGCGCCGCGGCCGAGAAACAGGGCATGGTGCTTGTCGGCGAAGCGCTCCGCGAGCTTATGGACCACGGGATCGAGCGCCAGGGTCCGCTCGAGGAGCGCCGGCAGCTCGATCAGCCTCGTGACCAAACCGCGTTCGCGCTCGGCATCCGCGCCGTGATGTTTCGCGAGCGCGATCACGAGCAGGCTGAGCGCCGCCAACTGCGTGGTGAACGCCTTGGTGGATGCGACCCCGATCTCGGGACCCGCGCGGGTCAGCATGACCAGCTCGGACTCCCGCACCAGCGAGCTTTCGGGAGAGTTGCATACCGAGAGCGTCGAGAGATACCCGGACTGCTTGGCGAGCCGCAGAGCCGCAAGCGTATCGGCGGTCTCGCCGGATTGCGAGATGCTCACGAACAAGGAGTTGCGCGGGACGAGCGGATTGCGATAGCGGTACTCGCTTGCGATTTCCACCGCGCACGGCACCCTGCAAATCTGCTCGATGAAGTAGCGGGCGACGGCACCCGCGTGATAGCTCGTTCCGCAGGCGACGATGTGCACGTTCTCCGTGCGCCGCAATACCTCGTGGGCTGCGGGGCCGAATGCGGCCTCGAGCAGGCGGCCGTTCGCAACGCGCTCCTGCAGCGTGTTGGCGACGGCACGGGGCTGCTCGTGAATCTCCTTCAACATGAAGTGGCGGTACTGTCCTTTCTCCGCCGCGTCCGCGGACAGCTCGCTCTCGCTGACGCCGCGATCGACACTGTTGCCTGCGCGGTCGACGACGCGCACCGAGGTGCGGCGGATCTCTGCGACGTCTCCCTCCTCGAGAAAGACAAACCGGCGCGTCACGGGCAGCAGCGCCGCAACGTCCGAGGCAACGAAATTTTCGTCGACACCGAGCCCGATGACCACCGGACATCCCTGTCGCGCGAGAATCAGGCGGTCAGGATGGCGTTCGCTCACCACGGCGAGCGCGTAGGCGCCCTCGAGCTGGGAGACCATGGCGCGCACTGCCTCGAATAGATCGCCGGCCGTGTCGAGTTGACGGTGAATGCCGTGCGCGATCACCTCGGTATCCGTCTCCGAGCTGAACGCGTAGCCGGCGCGCTGCAGCTCGGCGCGCAGCGTCTCATGATTTTCGATGATGCCGTTGTGCACGATCGCGAGGCTGTCCCCCGAAGTATGCGGGTGTGCGTTGCGCTCGCTCGGCACCCCATGCGTCGCCCAACGCGTATGAGCGATGCCGATCCTGCCGTGGAGCGGCGCACGATCGAGCGCATCCTGCAGCGCCTGAACTTTGCCGATCACGCGTAAGCGCGCGAGGTAATGAGCATCGTCCACGATGGCGATGCCGGCCGAGTCATAGCCGCGATACTCGAGCCGTCGTAGCCCTTCCATGAGGAGCGGAACGATATTTCGCTCGGCGACTGCTCCGACGATTCCACACATGAGTATCGAGTCCTCGTAGCCTCAGGATGAAGCAAGCGCTGATGAATCCCAGAAAAATAATGGTGCCGCAACCCGGATTCGAACTGGGGACCCACGCATTACGAATGCGTTGCTCTACCAACTGAGCTATTGCGGCAATCGACTATTTCAGAATTTATTCAATGACTTGGCGAGGTCTGACTCCCATGAATCGCGCCCCCCCAAACCGCCGAGGGTGGCGAGTATAAGCCAGGCCGCCACCGCCTGCCAGGAGCCATCCGTCGGTCGCGCCGGCTCAGCCCGTCGAGCTTTCCGACGACAGGCTGCCCACGCGCTTGTGGACTTCGCGCAGCGAGCGCGGCAGCGCGAAAATCACATGCTCCTCGCGGCCCTTCAGCTCCTCGACGACCTCGCCGCCCCACTCACGCAGTTGCGTGATGACTCCCTGCACCAGTATTTCGGGAGCCGATGCGCCGGCGGTCACGCCGACGGTCTTCGCCCCGTCGAACCACTCGCGGTGCAAATGCTCGGGACCGTCGACCAGATATCCCGGAATGCCGGCCTTGTCGGCCATTTCGCGCAACCGATTCGAGTTCGAGCTCGACTGCGATCCGACGACCACGAGCCGATCGCAGCGATGGATCAGGTCCTTCACGGCATCCTGGCGGTTCTGCGTTGCGTAGCAGATGTCCTCCTTCACCGGGGCCTTGAGCCCGGGGAAGCGGGTGCGCAGCGCCTGAACGATCGATGCCGTGTCGTCCACGGACAGGGTCGTCTGCGTGACGAAGGCGAGATGACCGGCGTTGCGAACCTGGACGTTTTGGACGTCCTCGACGGTCTCGACCAGATAGATGCTGCCCCCATAGGAGGTGTCGAATTGACCGATCGTGCCCTCGACCTCGGGGTGCCCGGCGTGTCCGATGAGAAACACTTCGCGCGCCTCGCGCGCATAGCGGGTGACCTCCATGTGCACTTTCGTCACCAGCGGACAGGTCGCATCGAACACCTTGAGCGAGCGTCGCTCGGCTTCCATCTGAATGGCGCGCGACACGCCGTGGGCACTGAAAATGACCGTCGCGCCGTCGGGCACTTCGTGGAGCTCCTCGACGAACACGGCGCCGATGGTGCGCAACCGGTCGACGACGTACTTGTTGTGCACCACTTCGTGGCGCACGTAGATGGGCGCGCCGAACAGGTCGATGGCGCGC
>DATHNH010000220.1:0-20532 GCA_035486255.1 Solirubrobacteraceae bacterium
TCCGCGCTTTCGTCGACTGCATGACAAATGTTGCTCACAGGTCACGGTTACTTTCGCCGTGCGTCCTGTCCTCACTAAGCATGTCGCCATACTCGGCCTCCAGCGCATCGCGAGCATCCTGTGCATGCCTACGGGCTTCAAACAGATGGACATAGGTATCCCAAGTGGTTGAGGTCTTTGTGTGCCCGAGCTGGCGAGACACGAATTGCACATCGCGGTCCTGCGCAATCAGGATTGACGCGAACGTATGCCGCAGAGCGTGGAATGTCACATCGTTGAGACCCGCAGCTTCGCGGGCGTCGTGGAAGTGCTCCAAGAGCTGCTTGTAGTTCATCGGTCGGCGTGGCGCTGAGCACTGGAAGATGAAGTCATCGTCGCCCGAGAACGGCTGCGAGAGACGCCAACGCCGCAGGAGCTTGCCGAGCGCGGGCATCAGCACGATGTCCCGCTTGGCGGCCTTAGTCTTCAATGGCACCCGCTCGCCCTTGCGACTGAGCTGGTAGCGAACGTGGACCTCGCCAGCCGCGAAGTCCACATCGCCCCATACAAGGCCAAGCACTTCCATCGCCCGCAACCCGGTGAACAGCGCCGTTGCGACGATCGCGCGGGACTCCTCGGCACCTTTGAGCATCGAATCCATCTCCTCCCGCGAGAGAAAGCGCTGCCTCGGTTCACCCGCCCCCGGCCGCTCGCGAGGTAGCAGCTTGTCGGCTGGGTTCGTCTGGATGATGTTGTGCCGGGCTGCGTAGCTCAGGACGCCACGAACCGCCATCCATCGCGCCCGGATCGACCAGTCCGAAGCGCCTACGCCGCGCTGCTGACGATGCCACTCAACTAGATCATCCGTCGTGATCGACCTTATGCGTCTCGTGCCCAAGCTCGGGACAAGATGGATGTTCACGCCGGTCTTGTAAGACTCAAGCGTGCGCTCGCGCAGCTCGCCGATGTCAACAAGACGTTCGATGTGCTTGAGCCACGCCTCCGCGACCTCCTTGACCGTCTCTCTGCCGCCCGTGGCAGAGATGCCGCCCGACCGGACCTCTACGGCCCAGGCGTCACGCTTACGGCGGGCCTCCATAAGCCCGACCTCGCCGATGGTCTTCCACTTGACCTTGCGGGAGCCAGGAGGGCTCGCGCAGGCGAGATACGTCTTGCCCGCGAGATACAGACCCCGCTCGACGCGCTCAGGCTTCTCCTTGCGTGCCATCAGCTTGCCCTCCTCAAGACAGTCGGCCGACTCAATCGCGCTGGGGTATGGGACAGGCCCAACAGTGCGGTATCGACCTCCTCGCGATGGTAGACCTTCCGCTTGCCGCCGTGTGCCTTGAACGTCCCTTCAGCGCCCAGCTTGCGGAGAGTGCCCTTGGCGATCTTTGTGTAGGCGGCCAATTCCTCGAACGTCATCCACGGCGAGGACGATGGAGGTCGAGGCATGGCAAGCCGGTCAGCTACCTTTGACGCGAGCCTGTCTGCCAAGGCATCGAGCAGGGCGTCGGGGACCTCGATCTGCATTAGGTTCTCCCGGCGGCGGCGCTGGCGGCGCAGCGCGAAGGCTCGACGGCTTTCGCATCGACCCGGAGTCCGGCATAGGTCGTCGTGGATCGGTCGCTTATGGGGTCGGCGGTCGAATGTTCCATCTGAGATGTAAGCCCACCAAGGCCGATGACAGGCAAACGACTCTCGACAACGAGCATCTGCTCCGGCAAGTCGTCGCGATGCACCGCGCCTCCTTTCTTGCGCTTGACCGGATGGACTTGTTGGCGTGTTGCGGCTGTTCATGGTTCCTCCTTGGGCCTGGGCTCTCCCGAGCCGTTTGGGCGGATGCCCAAACACAATCGCCGCCGTTTGCAGGTCGTGGAGGAGATGTCAAGCAAGTAGTGATGTGACTGGCCGTACCCGCCGTCGGCGGGGGCTTCTACTTGCTTGACAGTGGGGGAACGACCTGCCAAGCAACCTTTCACTAGCTTGACCCCGCGCCTGGATACTCACCGCTGCATAGTCGTCAACCGCCACTCCCACCACAACTCCTGCGCGCCGCACCACCTCATGCCAACCGCAGGTCGCCGTCCTTTTACGACGCAGCTTCCTCCTCCTACTGCCGCTGTCCTGCCTCATCCGCAGCGACCACCTACACGTCCACCGACCCGATACCTGATTGGCTTCATCCTTTGGTCAGTCTCATGCAATCACTCTCAATCTCTATCTGCTGCCCGCTCGCTCCCGCTCCCACTCTGCACATAGCCTCGCCCTGAACATCTGTGATGTGTTGGGTCGAGGAAGGGGGTCCCCGGGTTGGAGCGAAGCGGAGAGGCGGGGACCCCCTTCCTCGGGCTAGGTACAGAGCCAAACTTCGGGAGCGAGCGGGCAGCAGCCTGTTCGTTTGGGTGTTCGGCTTATAGACGAACACCCAAACGAACACCCCAGACGAACAGGTGGACCATCAGAAGTTGCTCGTGATTCAGGTCTCGGATTGCTTCAAGCGACCAACGAACACGGCTGGGTCGATTGCAGCTACGTCATCGAGTTGAGCATCGAGTAGATCCCGGTCGAGTGACACCAGGAAATCAGCCTGTGTGACTCTCATCAGCGCAACGAGATAATCGTCGTCAGGGTCGCGAACCCCCGAGGACGGCGGATCAACGGGGTCCGGCTGATGCTCGCTGCGAGCATCAAACCCGGCGACGTAGGCCGCGCCCCTTCCGTCTCCTGCCCAACGAGCAAACTTCGGCCGCGACAGCACCTCATCCAGCTCGGCCAGCAGCAATGGCGAGACCACGAGCGCAAACTGGCTGTCGCGCCATGCCTCAACGAGTTGCCCGGCCCGGCTGCGGGGTCGCCGATAAACGCCGACACCAACACGCTCGGGTCTACGACGGCGCGAATCAAGCCCGGCTACGTGCCCTGCGTACTGCGCGAACTTCCTCAACCGCGAGTTGGTCGGCATCGTCGGCCGCCAACGTACCCTGCGCTCGCGCTTCGTCAAGAGCGCGTAGGCCGAGGAAGACGGCAAGGGCATCCTCGACTACTTGATCGTCGCTCTTGTTGGCCTCGCCCAGATCCTGACGGCGAGCGCGGCTGACCAAATCCTCATCGAGCGTCAAGTTGATCTTGCGCATTGCCATTGTCCTACAAGGATAACGCGCGATCCGACCATCGCGCGAGATGATCCAGTCCGTGCCTTAGCGCTCTGATTCCACCGCTCTAGCCAGCTCCGATAGGGACACGCCCAGCGCGTCGATGATCCGGCACACGCTGTCCCAGCTCGGCGCGGTCTGTGCATTTTCGATCTTCGCCAGCGTGGCGACGGCGATCCCAGCGTGCCATGCGACCGCCTCTTGCGTCATCTGATGCTCGTCGCGTAGCCGCTTCAGCACGGCGGCCAAGGCTTGGTCAGGCTGAGGTGAGCGCGGCACGCCAGCACCTTCTCATGGCGGGGTCGTAGACACCATGCCATAGACAACCCCTTATTGACGAGGGCTTGTCTAGGCTGTACGCTCTGCTGAACCAAAACATGAAATGGGGGCCGCGACGGAGTTAGCGCCCGGCCCCCTGGCACCGAGAGCGTCAACTCCCGGCACGCCAGCCAAGCTACCAGCCCGGCGGCCTTGGCTTCCTGCCAGAGCCGTCCTCCCGGAGCCTCCAACTACAGGAGGAACCGACATGGCGAATATCAGCATCCCCGGTCCGGTCACAAACGATCTCCGTCAGGGACTCATCCTCAGAATGGGTGACGCCGCCCAAGCGCTTGAGGAGGCAAGCCTCATCGACCGCCGCGAGCGCTCATACGAAACATTTGCGGAGCACTTCGAGCAAATCGACGCTATCTGAGACCTGTTCGATGCACTCGGCTGGGAGCACGTCGAGCTGAACCCCGCGAACGTAGAGATCGGCCTAGATGAACACCGAGAAGCGCTCGAAGCGGGGCTCGATGAGGCAACGAAGATGCTGCGCGGATTCACCACGGAGGGACCTCCTGGCGAACGGCGGCAGGCAACGATCGACCTCGGGAAGTACAGCGCCTTTTGGCATCGCTTGGGGTGATCGCATGAGCGAAAACAGCGACCAAGTAGCGGTCCGGCTGCCACGTCGATCGCGTAGGCCACCGGCGCGGCTCGTCTACCTTGCAATCGATTACGCGCTGTGCGCGGCATGGGTCACGTTTCTACTCGTAGTGGCGATCACAGTCGGGGAATGGCGATTGACAGGCAGCGTGCTTGCGGCGGTGTGGATGACCTTCGCCGTCTGGACGTCCCGAGATTTCGCCCGCACGCTGGCGACTTGGCGACGAGGAGAACCGTGCCTCCCCGTGTCGCGCGTCGAGTGGGGCGTCCTGACCTGGCAACTACTAGGTGTGGTCGCCATCGCCTTGGGCTTCGTGCCATGAACGTCCCTAGGAGGGTCCAGCGAAACGTGTAGCGAAACTGCTTGCGCTCATCGTCGCGGCGGTCAGGTTCGGCAGTATCCTAGAAATTGGCCCCTGCGACAGCGCAAACTGGATTGGCGCTCGTTTAGTGAGCGCCATATCTTTAGCCAGGTGGCCGCAGCGACCTACGATCCCCTCTTTGAGAGCGCTTGGCTCAAGTGGGCGCAGGCGATAGCCCACACCCAAACGCTTGAGGCTCACATCGCTGCATGGACTCGACATGACCCGGACCCCATAAGAGCCTTCCGCACCGAGTACCACGCGAAGCGTCACGGGTTTGCCGTCATCGTCGAGGATGTAGCTCCCATGCCAGTGCGATGGCGGCTACTGCTTGGCGACATCGCCAACAACTACCGCGCCGCTCTTGACCACCTCGCTTGGGCACTCGTGAGCCGAGGTCGCACCCCGCCTGGCAGCGGAAAGCTGACCAGGAAGCAAGAAAAAGCCGTCTACCTTCCGGTCTGTCAGGACCGTAAGGTGTTCAACGCCGAGGTTCGGGTGCCGACGGGAAGAGCACCCCCAAGCTGCCGGGCATCCGCCGAGCAGATGCAGCAATCGTCAGGGCGGCACAGCCGTACCACCGTGGCCCCACCAAGTGGCCGCTGGACCCGTTTCTGATGCTCGCGCGCATCAACACAGGAGACAAGCACCGAACGATCCAGCCAATGTGGGCTTACCCCAGCAGGATCGACATAGAAGTGACGCACATGCGGAACTGCGTCTTGCGTGGAACCGAAATCTGGAAGCGGCGCGGTGACCCGCTCGATAACGACATGGAAATCGCATTCCTCCCAGGCAGGCGAACAGGACCCGATCCCGAGCTTGAAATGAATCTGCACGTCGCCACGGCACCAACCATCGGTGATCGAGTCAGCGTCCGGGAGTGGCACGCAAAGACCGGGGTCGGGATCTTCAAGCTCCTGCGCGAGTTCTCCGAACAACCAGCCAGCATCCACGAAGTCGGCGCCGAACTCGTCGAACTGCCACGCAGGTAGCTGCCTACTCATCGGCCATCACCAGGCCGATCATCCTGTGAGGTAGGACCAGCCGAGATGTGAGGTACAAGCCTAACATCTACCTTCGCGATCCCGCACAGCCAAACGAAGCGAGTTTCGCTAGACCCTTCTGGTCGGACTCGCAAGGAGGGGCTGCTTCGTCCCTGCTTCGTCCCCTGGCTCCAGTCGCCCGCTACCTCAGCCTCAAAATACACCGACTACCAGGCGTTTCTACAAATGGAGCCAGCCGGGATCGAACCGGCGACCTCCTGCTTGCAAAGCAGGCGCTCTTCCAGCTGAGCTATGGCCCCGTAGCTTCCCCAATATACGCCCTACAGAGCGGACTCCCCATCCTCGCCGCCGGCCCTCGCCCCGACCTTGAAAGCATTTGCATCGCCGTCGCTGTCGGTTGTCGGCCATTCAGCGTGATCGACTGGCGCGGCCACTTTTAAGTCGTGGGGATCCTCGCGTGAGGATCGGGAGGCGCTTTCGACGATCGGCCCGGTCATCAGCATTCGCTGTACGGCAGCGGCATTCCGTTGGGCACCAGACTGGGGGACCAGGATCGGGCGCAAGTTGCACACTCGGTAGCCGAGCAACCTCTGGAAGTACTGGTTGCCGCTCGACTCGCGCAGCACTGGGCCCACGATCAGATGCCGGGTCCCGCCGGCTGCGAGATCGCAGAGAATGAAAGTGTGGAGGAGGTAGCGGACATAACCGACGTGCGCGTAGTGCCGGTTTCCCACCATCACGACCAGCACCGCGAAGTCACCGAACAGCGCTACCGCGGCGACGATGACGGGGGCCGCGTAATCCGGTGTGGAGGCGGAGTACCAGGCGAACTTCTCCGAAGGAGTCGGCCTCCGCGTGGCAGCGAGGACGGCGTCGCCACCACGGCGGCTGTCGTAGACGGGAGCGGAGGCAGCGACGAACTCGTCGTATCCGCCGAGTCGCGTAGCGACGATACCCAGCTCGCGGGCGCGGCGGATGTTCGTGCGGACCGCCTGACGGTGGCGACCCTTGAGGTACTCGTGCTCGTCGAGCGACGTTTGGATAACTGCCTGTGCCCAATGCCCACCGAACAGCGACTCCCCGCCTGCAGGCCAGCGAGAATGTAACCAACGCTCATGTTCTGCGGCCGACAAACGCAACTCGACGATCGGCAGATCGCGCAACGATAGGAGTGCCTGCACCCTGCGTGGGCGACGCGCAAGCGCCACCGCGATCGCCTTCAGACGACCCGCTCCCGAGCCCGAATGCGCGAAACCGCAGAGGTCAGCCAGCTCGGCTGTGCCGTACGCGACGCCTTTATCCGCCTTGGGATCGTTGAGGAGGCTTGTGCCTTTTCTCATATAGTTCCGAAGTAAGATCCCGGTTAAATGTAAGAGAATCCCTACACAGCCGCTCAGCAATCGCTTGCTCTCCTAGTTGAGCTATGGCCGTGCGCCCACCGAGTGTAAGGCAACGATCGTTATTCGGATCTGTCGAACAAGCTTCTCGGCCTACGCGGGTCGACTGTTCGTTTACTCGTTAAAGTCGAAATCACGTGGCGGACGCTGCTCGAACCAGAGGCGCTCCTGCTCGGGCGTATCGCGCAGGAAGTCGGGCGTCTCCTCGAGCACGTCCTCGACGGGCTCCGCCGCATCGTCGTCGTCGGCTGAGGTACCCTCGGCCGCGACGCCTCCGGTCCCGGACCCGGCAGCGTCGTCGGGCATCTCCCATTCGAGCGACTCCTCGGTGAGAGCCCGACCGTGGGCCGGGTGTGCCACGGGTCCGGCGCTCTCTGTGCGATTCACCGCCGGCTCGGGACCAGACTCCGTTTCCCCGGCGAACTCAGCCTCCATGTTGATCTCGACCGTCTCCTGACCCACCGCGGAGTCGACCGACCGATCTGAGGTGGTCTCGGCGAACGCGGTCTCGTCGTCGCGTGGCGACGCCTCCGACCCGTCCGATGTGCCGGCACGGTCGTCTTCTTGCCGCCGATCCAAGCGGCCCAGGGCGTCCTGCTCCTCCCGGGCTACAACCCCCGGGTCGGCCCCCCTGAGACGCTTGAGCTCCAAGTGCTCGCGTATGGCGTCATCGAGCAATCCCATTGCGCCCGCAAACCATACTGCGCCTGCTCGCGCGTTTGTGCTGATGCGCCATGTTTCGCGATCGGACCACTCCAGTCGTGAGCGATACGCGGATGCGCCGTCAGCGATGCTCTCGTCGGTCTGCAATCTTCGGTACCACTACACTTCTCGGATCGTTCGCTCGCGTGCATGCGCGAGCCCACGGGGCTATAGCTCAGTTGGGAGAGCGCCTGGATCGCACCCAGGAGGTCGCCGGTTCGAGTCCGGCTAGCTCCATGTAACCGACTCAATGCGAACCCCGGGCATGCGAACGATCGGCTCGATGTTGTCGCGTGCGTGAACGTGGATTCCGTCGGTCATGGCTCATGGAGGACGCTTTTGAGGGCTTGGGTTGCTGTCGTTGGAGCGCGGCGCGTAGCTACGTTAGGTTTCGCGCGCGTACGAGTTCGTGCGCTATGCCGTGCTGAGGCGCTGCCAGTAACGCACCCACTCTTGCTCGTGCATGATGCCGGCTTGCAGTGCGGTGAGAGGGCCGAGCGGCGGATCGTCGCCTGTCTGTCGCGCTAGCTGTTCGTACTCGCGCAGCTTCTCGCGATGGGCCACAAGCTGCGCGTCGGCGAGCGGCTGGGCGTCGGCATCGAAGAACAACTTCAACAGGGCGACGTCGCGTAGCTCAGGCAACTCGTTGGTGGGCTCTGAGACCCACGCAAGCAGCGCCTCGCGCCCTGCGTCAGTGAGCTTGTAGCGCTTGCGTCGTCGTCCGCCGCGCTCGCGCGTCTCCTCGACGTAGCCGGCGCGCGCGAGGCGTTCGGGCTCGGTGTAGAGCTGGGCGTGCTGCAGCGACCAGAAATTGCCGATGCCGGCGGCGACGAGCCCCTTGAGCTCGTATGGGGTCGCCTCGCCCACGCGCTCTATTAGGCCGAGCACGATGTACGAAGTAGGAGTTAGACGGATCCCTGACAATGATCTATTCTGGATGGTATAGTCTGATCCGTTCACTATAGATCAAACACTTAGCAGGAGGCTACACCATGCAACAGACACGGATCGCCGGCGGTCACCGCCTCGGCTTTCAGACGCTCGATGAGGAGCGCTCGCTTGACGCCGTCCCTGTTGAGGGAGCACTGCCGGCGTGGCTGACGGGCTCGCTCCTGCGCACCGGACCGGCCAAGTTCGAGGCCGGCGAGCGTGGCTATCGCCACTGGTTCGATGGGCTCGCGATGCTGCACCGGTTTAGCTTCGCCGACGGAGCGGTGTCCTACGCCAACCGCTTCCTGGAGAGCCGCGCCTACCGCGCGGCTCGCGAGCAGAACACCATCGTGTACTCCGAGTTCGCGACCGACCCATGCCGCACGCTGTTCAAGCGCGTCGCAACCGCGTTCTCGCCACCCGCTATCGGCGACAACGCCAACGTCAACCTCACGCGGCTTGGCGATGAGTTCCTGGCGATGACCGAGACGCCGCTTCCGGTCGTGTTCGACCCACACACACTTGCGACCCTCGGTGTCGGCGAGCCGGCGCCCGGGCAGCTGACGGTCGCGCACCCACATCAGTCCCCGAAGACCGGTGAGCTGGTCAGCTACGCAACCCACTTCGGGCCGTATACCACCTACCGCGTCTACGCCCAGCAGTCCCGCGGCAGGCGGCGCATGATCGCCAAGCTGGGAGTATCGCGGCCCGCCTACATGCACAGCTTCGCGATCACCGAGCGCTACGTCGTGCTGGTCGAGTTCCCGTTTGTCGCTATCCCGATCGCTATCCCGCTGTCGGGTCGCCCGTTCATCGAGAACTTCCACTGGCGCCCGCAGCGCGGCACACGCTTCCACGTGATCGAGCTCGAGACGGGCAAGCTGCGCGGCACCTACGAGGGCGAGCCGTTCTTCGCCTTTCATCACGTCAACGCGTTCGAGCGTGACGGCGAGCTCGTCATCGACCTGTGTGCCTACCAGAACGCCGAGATCGTGCGCGACCTATATCTCGACCACCTCCGTCAAGAGCATCCCACGCTGCCTGAGCCCGAGTTGCGCCGTTGTCGCCTGCGCCTCGACGGCAGCAACGTCGAGTACGAGCGGCTTGCGGACGTCGGCCTCGAGCTGCCGCGGATCGACTACCGGCGCTGTAACGGCCGCGCCTACCGTTACGTATACGGCGTCGGTCAGCGCGACGGCGGGGACTTCCTCGACCAGCTCGTCAAGGTCAACGTCGAGCGCGGCGACACCCACGTCTGGTGCGAGCCGGGAACCTACCCCGGCGAGCCTGTGTTCGTCCCCGAGCCTGACGCCACGGGGGAGGACGCGGGCGTGCTACTCACGGTGGTGCTGGACGCCGCAGCCGGCAGCTCGTTCCTGCTGGTCCTCGACGCGGGCGATCTGCACGAGCTGGCGCGCGCCCGCGTGCCCCACCACATCCCCTTCGGCTTCCACGGCCAATTCGCAACAAGCGTGTAGCGCCAATGCACCACCCCAGACCCGATCACTCGCCCTCGCCGACCCCGGCGGGCCGCGACCATCTGCGCGTCTCCGACACCGAGCGCGAACGCGCCGCTACCAGCCTGCGCGAGCACACTACCGCCGGGCGTCTCACAATCGACGAACTCGACGGACGCTTGGAGACCGCGCTCGCCGCACGCACCCAGCGCGAGCTCGACGCGCTGTTCGAGGACCTCCCCGCACAACCGCACCGCGGACCGAGCAGCCGCGACCGAGCGAAGGCGCTCGGAGTGCGAATCCACATCGGTGCCTACCTCTGGGCTTCGCTGGCGATGATCGCGATCTGGGCCGCAACCGGCACGGGGTACGTCTGGCCGCTGTGGCCGATCCTGGGATGGGGCATCGGCGTTGCCTCCCACACCGGAGCGTGCGGCTTCGGCTACGACCGGCTTCGCCGCCAACGGTGATTCGACCAGCCCTACGGGTTCGGCATACTCGTGCATGCCCACGCCAGCTGACAGCCAGTGCGCGGCACGGCAAGCGGAGCCCCGTCTCCTGGCAGTCGGTCGACCGCTTCGTTCTCGACGAAGACGGACTCGCCACGAGCGTTCACAAGCCGAGAGCCGAGTCGTTGCGCATCGGAGACGAGACGCGCGAGTTCGACTACATAGCGTCCCGCTGTCTCCAGGTCCAAGATGCCGCGAATAGCGACCCGGCCTGGATCGCGCTTGCCATCGACATCTACCGGTTGCTCGTCCGCTCTAGGGTCGCGGCAGCGTCGCGCAGGCGATCGTCTCCCCAGAAGAGCTCGTCGTCGATTGCGATCGTAGGCACGCCGAACGCTCCGCGTGCATGGGCTGCTTCGGTGGCCGTGCGCAGCGCGAGCTTGATCTGAGGGTCGCGGGTCGCCTCGTCCACCGCGCGCGGGTCGAGACCGGCCTGCTCGGCGGCTTGCAGGACGTGCTCGGGGACGGCGAGGTCGTGACCGTGGGCGAACGCGTGACGGAAAGCCTGCATCGTGAATGGGCGTCCGTGCCCGACCTGGAATGCGTATGTCGCGGCTCGCATCGCGTACAGGTAGCTCGTGGGCCAAGGGTCCGGCCAGCGCATGGGGACGAAGGTGTATTGCCGGGCGCGACTCTCGACCTCGGCCATCCCCGCCTGGCGCCTGCTGGGGTCGCCGAGCGCCCACGACGATCGCCCCGTGAGCTTGAACAAGGCGCCAAGCGATACCGGCTGCCAGGCGATCGGCTCCGGCAGGATCTCGTGGAGACGCTCGGCCGTAAGGTAGGCAAAGGGCGATCCGAGATCGAAGTAGAAGGTCACTCGAGGCATGGCGGTCATCCGTCTCTGGGTCTAATATAACAAACGATCTGTTCTTTATGATGACCCACAGCGACACCGGGGGAAGCGTCAAAGCGCGTCTTGCGGCGAACCTGCGCCGGCTGCGCGTCGCCCGCCATCTCTCCTTGTCGGAGCTCGCCCGCGTCACGTCGACGAGCAAGGCGACCCTCTCCGGGATCGAGAATGGGCGCGGGAACCCGACCGTGGAGACGCTCGCGCTGCTGGCCGGTGCTCTGCATGTTTCGATCGCCGATCTCTTGGAGGAGGCTCGATTGGGCGAGGTCCGCATCCTTCGCGCCTCGCAGGAAGACCCATCCGACGGCATCGGTCGGCGCCGGCTGGATGGCACCACCGAGCTGCAGGGAAGCCTCGATATCTTCGAGCTTGTCCTTCCCGCTCGTCACGTTCACGAGATGAGCCCGCGCACAGCCGGGTCGCGACAAGCGGTGTTCGTCCTGCACGGCAAGCTGATCGCCGGTCCAGTCGAGCGCATCAGCGAGCTGGTCGCCGGCGACTACATCTCCTTCCCAGCCGACACCCCACAGATCTACGAGACCGGGCGAGCATCGGCGCGCGCCCTCGTCATCGCGTCCACCCCAGCCTGCTAGCTCCCGCCTTCGTCTTCGCGAGCGAGATAATGAACCGGCCTCAGCGGGAGCAGCGCACGCCGAGCGTCGGGAATGTGCTGGCGGTACTCGATCCAAAGGTCCAGGAGCCTGTTGCGATCGATCAGGGTGACGCGACGGCTCTCGGAGGTTCGTGCCTCGATCTCCGCATCGATGGTGAAACCGCCGAGCGTCACGAACACTCCCGTATCGGCCGCGCTGAGCACCGACATGAAGGCGCGCAAGCCTTTTACGTCGGTCTTCGACTGCTCGCGCTTGACCTGCACCTTGATGCGGGGGCCGTCCACACCGAGCGGGTCTTGGAGCGCGATCACATCGACGCCGCGATCCTTGCCAGGGGGTGCGACCCAATCGATGTGGTAGCCCATCCCCTGCAAGAGGCCTGCGACAAGCTCCTGGAAGTCGTATGGATTCATCGCGCCCAGGTAGCTCCAAATCTCCTGAAAGGCCGTCTCCTCGGCGGTCTCGAGCGTAATCGAGGGGCCATGCGCTACCGGACCATCTTCGTCCTGTGTCGCTGAAGCTGTGTCTCTGCTCGCCTTGTGCTCCTTGTCCCAGGCTCGGTACAGAGCTACGGCTTCGTCGTAGAACGGTTCCGGGCCAGGGTGGAGCTTGTAAGCGGTATCGCCGTCCTCGGTGATCGACCAGAGGCCCTTCTCCTTGATCATCCAGCCGGCCTTGACAGCCGGGATCGTCTGGAAGCGTACGGTCTTCTCGAATCGGCGAATGTCGGTGCCGGGGTAGTTTTCCTGCTCGTACGCCGTCAGGACGATGCGATCCTCGACCTCGGCGAGCGCCACCCTGGCCGCGACACCATCGGGGTGATCCTGCAACACCCCGAAGACGGCGAACAGGAGTTCCGCACGTCGGGTCTTGTCGAGAGGGGTGTCTCGGGACATCGCGTGTGAGCCTAACGGCTCGCGCGGTAGCGAGCGCTCCAGCGCCCGCGAGAGGCGATCACGGTTGACATTCCCCAAGATTCATGTTACCGTCGGTAAAGTGAATTTGTAGGAGAGGGTTTTGCCAAACACGGGTCTCACGGCTGGCGCCATGCGCGCCGGCCGGTACTGGAAGGTGGGGGTAATGACGCGCAAAGTCCGGCTCCTCCTCGGGGGACTTCTCACCCTGACGTGTCTGCTGCTCGCGGCGATCGCCTGGGGCTCCGACACGCTGACGGTCCACGAGGCTTTCACCCCCGACGAGCTCGGCGCGCCCACCAACCTTTCGATCGCCGCGCAGTTCGCCTCCAGCACCGGTGGGCCGCCCTCGCCGATCACCAAGCTCGTCCTGTACGCGCCCGCCGGCCTGGGAATCGACGCACGTGGAGCCAGCACCTGCAACGAAGCGACGCTGCGGCTGCATGGGCCCAGCGGCTGTCCGGCCACCTCGCGCGTGGGTTTTGGCGGCGGCGTCGGCATGATCGAACTTCCCAAACAGGTGATTCGTGAGCGCTTTACGATCGACTTCTTCTTCGCACCCAGAGAACATGGGCATCTGGCACTGCTGGCATATGCCAACGCTGTCTCTCCTGTACTCGTCGAACTCACCGTGATCGCCAAGGAAGTCCCCGCGCCCAAGCCATACGGGCTCGGCTTTAGCGTCGAAATACCCCCCATATCGACGATTCCCGGAGCGACGCTCGCGTCGGTGGAAAGCGCCTTTGCGACTTTTGGATCGCCTGACGTCGCCTACTACGAGACAGTTCACGGCAAACGCACCCTGGTTCACATAAAGGGTGTCGTCGTACCCAAGACCTGCCCGAGCGGCGGCTTTCCCACCGAGGGGAAGATCGACTTCGCCGACGGCAGCGCGCTCACCGTCAACCCCACCATTCCATGCCCACACCGCTGACGCGCGCGCGGCTCACGCGCACACCCATGCGCGCCCGCAACGCGCAGGGCAGCGCAAAACGCAAATGCACACCAGCCCCCCACACACACCCGCTCGACCCACAGTACACACACCCTCCCCACACACATCCTCCCCACACATACCCGCGCGGCGCACAGGGCGGCACGATGCGCAAACACACACGCCTGGGCGCCCTGCGCCTGGCATCGATCCTCGCCACGGCGCTCGCGCTAACCGCCTGCGTGGCCCCGGCGGCGGACGCCGAATCGGGTACGACCGCCACGATCGCGCCCTCGCTCTCCCCCGACCGGCTCGGCGCCGAGGGCGCGCTGCGGCTCACGATCCGCTACGCCGGCGGCGAATCCCAGGTTCCCTCGCCCGTGCAGCGTGCGGTGCTGCGCTTTCCCGCCGGACTGGGCGTGGAAATACCCCATCTGCGCAGTTGCTCCCCGAGTCGCCTCCGCAGCCAAGGGCCAAGCGCTTGCCCCGCGCAATCGCTGCTAGGCCACGGGACCGCGCTCGCCCAAGCCCAGGCGGGCTCTCAGATCATCAGCGAGAGCATCAGGCTTTCGCTGTTTGTCGGGCCATTTCACAATCTTCAGCCCACCTTCGAGATTCTCGCCCAGGGCTACACGCCCTTCGACGAGCGTGTGGTGCTCACCGGGACGGTGACACCGGATTTGGCGCCCTACGGAGAAGACCTGGTGCTGTCGATTCCGCCGATTCCGACGCTCCCGCTGGAGCCCGACGCCTCGATCGTGACGATGTCACTGACGGTCGGCACGCCTAAACCGCACCGCCCGATTACGGTCAACACGATCGTCGTACCTCCGAGCTGCCCTGCCGGCGGGTTTCCGTTCGCTGCCGAATTCACTTATGCCGACGGCTCCACCGATAGCGTCCTCGCGAGTGCTTCCTGTCCATGACAAGCAAGAGAAAGTAGGTAACCACAATGTCTCAGCGGCGCGACCAATCGAGATGCCGGCGGTGGATACCGACAATCCTCCTCGCGGTGGGCTACGGGAGCGCACTGACGATGCTCGCGGTACTCGGGCCCTCCATCTCTCAGGCCGCGCCGACGCGAAGGGCGCCGGGCGCCGCTCTCCAAGCAAGGGTATTTTCACTGAATGAGAACGGCAAACTGCACCTGACCGGCAAGCAAGGCTTCACCCTCAACGAGGAGGGGCCCGCGTCCGGCACCGTCAGCGGCACGATCTATGTGCACATGAAGATCGTCTCGAGCACCCACGTTACAGCTGAAATCAGCATCTACCCACCCGGCGGCTCGATAACTTGCACAGGCAGCGCCGGCTATAGACGCGCGGGCTCCTCGGCCAACTTCTCCGGGTCGTTGTCGATCGAGCGGGGTACCGGCAGCTATGCGCGAGCACGCGGGGCCGGTCTCAATTTCAGCGGCACGATCCTGCGATCCAACGACGCCGTCACCGTGCACGTCGGCGGCACTGCTTCGGACTGAAGGGCACACGAGGAGCCGATCCGATGCTCGAGCTACGCGATCTCGTCAAGCACTACCCCGCGGTCGGCGGTGAGACGGTGCGCGCCGTCGACGGCGTGTCGCTGACGGTGCAGGCCGGTGAGATGGTGGCACTGTACGGGCCGAGCGGGTCGGGCAAGACTACTTTGCTCTTGATGATCGCCACCCTGCTGCGGCCGACGGCCGGCGCGGTGCTGATCGGCGGGCGCGACATCTCCTCGCTCTCCGAGCGCGAAGCGTCGAGCTTCAGGCTCACACAGCTCGGCTTCATCCGCCAGAACTTCGACCTGCTGCCCGGCGTGACCGCGATCGACAACACCGTGCTGAAGCTGTTGAAGGAGATGCGCTGGCCCGAGGCCCAACGCCACGTCGCGCCGTTGCTCGAGCGACTGGGGATGGGCGAGCGTTTGCGACACCGAGCCGAGACGCTCTCGATGGGCGAGCGCCAGCGCGTGATGATCGCGCGTGCGCTGTCTACCGAACCGAGCATCCTCCTGGCCGACGAGCCGACCGGCAGCCTCGACACACAGCGCGGGCGCGAAGTGCTGGAACTGTTGCGCGGACTGTGCCGTGAGCGCGGCGTCGCCGTGGTGCTCGTCAGCCACGACCCGATGGCCGCCGAATACGCCGACCGCGTGCTGGCGTTGCGCGACGGGCGGCTCTCTGACTATCAGAGCGAGCGAGGCACCGCCGCACACGGCGACTCGGCGGTGTCCGACAACTCGGCGGTGTCCGGCGACCCTGGCGCATCCGATCTTCCGCTGGTCGCAAACGAGGGCTGAAGGTGAAGCTGTCAAACGCGCTGCGCCTCTACTGGGTGCGGTTGCGCGCGCGCTTCTTGCAGGAGTGCTTTGCCGTGCTCGGCATCGCCGCCGGGGTCGCGCTGCTGTTCGCCTCACAAGTGTCGAGCTCGTCCCTGCAGGGCTCGGTCGCCCAGCTCTCGCGTGGGATCGTCGGTGACGCCAACCTGCAACTCGTCGCGCGCGACCCGCACGGCTTTCCCGAAAGCATGCTTGTAAAGGTTCGCGATATCCCCGGCGTGCGGGTGGCGGCGCCGATATTGGAAGCGAATGCAAATGCTGTTGGGCCCCACGCCGGCGACTCAGTCGAGCTGGTGGGAGCGGATCCCGCCCTGTCTGAGCTCCGAGGCACACTCCTCGCCCACGCCAACCTGTCGCCGTTTGGCAACATCGGCGCGGTGGCGCTGCCTGCGCCACTGGCGAAGGCGATCGGTGTCACCAAATTCGGGCAGGAAGTCAGCTTGCAGATCGCCGGGCACACCGTACTGGCACCGTTGTACGAACAGCTGCACGAACGCCAGATCGGGGCGCTCGTCGCGACTCCGCTCGCGATCGCACCGCTGTCCTATGCACAGGAAATGGCCGGCATGACCGGTCGTGTGAGCCGCATCCTCGTGCAGAGCGCCGCCGGCTCGCAGGCCAAGGTGCGCGCCGCGCTCACGAGCCTTGCCGGCGGTCGCCTGAACGTCGAGAGCACCGGCTACGACGAGACGTTGTTCGCGAAGGCAGCCACCGCGAGTAGTCAGTCGACATCGCTGTTCTCTGTCATCAGCGCGCTCGTGGGCTTTCTGTTCGCCTTCAACGCGATGCTGCTGACCGTGCCGCAGCGTCGACGGCTCGTGGCCGACCTGCGCCGCGACGGATACACACCGCCGACTGTGATCGCCGTGCTGCTGCTCGACGCGCTCGCGCTCGGGCTGATCGGCTGCGCGCTCGGCCTGGCCCTGGGCGAGGAGCTCTCGATTCACCTGTTTCACTCGAGTCCCGCCTTCTTCTCCTTGGCCTTTGCCGTTGGCTCACAGCGCGTCGTCAGCTGGCAGAACGTCGCGATCGCCACGGCGGGGGGGATGCTGGCCGCGATCGTTGCCGTCCTGAGCCCGTTGCGCGACATCCTCTCGCGCGACCCGCTGGCCGCGATCAGCCCCCGTGAAGGCGGCAACGGCGCTCGTAGCGGTGGGCGGCGGGCACTCGCCGGCCTTGCCTGTCTTGGCGGCGCCACGGCGCTGCTCTTAGTGGCACCCGACGACACCATCCAGGGCATGGTGCTACTGCTCTGCGCGCTACTGCTGGAGCTGCCGATCGTGCTCAGCGTGACACTCGTGCTCGTCAAGCGGATCGGCTCCTTGATCGTCAGTCCCGTCCCGCATGTCGCCGCGATGGAGCTTGGCGCCGCCCGCGCCCGCGCCGTGGCCATCGCGGCAACAGGAGCAGTTGCCGTGTTCGGCAGCGTGGCGATCCAGGGCGCGCACGGCGACCTGCTGGCAGGGCTCGAAGGCGCGGCGCGCGACACGAACGCCGGCACCGACATTTGGGTCTCCCCAGCCGGCTCCTACAACCTGCTGAACACCAGCCCCTTCATCCCGAGAGCGCGCGCGCGACTTGCACGGCTCCCCGGCGTGCGCGCGGTGCGGCTATACCGCAGCGGGCTGCTCGACTACGGCTATCGCCGCGTGCTCGTGGTCGCGCCCGCGCGCGAAGCAACTCCGCTGCTACCCGCCGACCAGCTGCTGCAAGGCAATGCTCGCCAGGCCGAAGAGCGAGTGCGCGCGGGGGGCTGGGCGGTCGTCTCGCAGGGTCTCGCCGAAGAACAGCACTTGCACATCGGGCAGGTCTTCACCCCTCCCACACCCGATCCGATGCGCTTGCGTGTGGCGGCCCTGTCGACCAACCTCGGTTGGGCGCCGGGGTCGATCCTCATCGACAGCAGCGACTACGCGCGCGCATGGGGTAGCCAGGACGCAAGCGCCTACAGCGTGCTGCTGAGTCCGGGCGTCTCGCCGACGCGGGCTGCACAGGAGATTAGGCATGCCCTGGGGCCCGACTCGGGGCTTGCGGTGCAGAGCGCCGCGGCGCACGCCGCCGAGCAGGTCGCGCTCAGCCGTGAAGCGCTCGAACGCCTCACCCAGATCGCCACGCTGATTCCGATCGTCGCCGTGCTCGCGATGGCGGCAGCGATGGGGGCGATGGTGTGGCAGCGTCGTCCGCGTCTGGCCAAGCTCAAGCTCGAGGGACTTCCCCGCACCGAACTATGGGCGACGATCCTGCTCGAGAGTCTGCTGCTGCTCGGCGCCGGCTGTTTGACGGGCGCCGTATTTGGCCTGTACGGCCAGCAACTGGCCGATCGCGCGCTCGCGCACGTGATCAACTTCCCGGTCGTCCACTCCGTCACCGCACTGCCCGCACTGCAGAGCCTGTCGCTCGTGATCGCGACCGCGCTTGCGATCATCGCGATCCCGGGCTACCTGGCCGCGTCGGTACCGCCCGCGCTCGCGCTCCAGGACTGATACGCCAATGGCCAAGGAAAGCAAGCTCGAGCAAAAGCAGGACCGGCTTGCCGAGGCGCAGGAGCCCGGCCGCGAGCCCAGCCGGGTCGAGCGCCCCAAGGCACGGCAACGCACGCGCGAGCGCAAACGGGTCGAGCGCCCCGAAGCACAGGAGCACACGCGCGAGCCCGAACAGGTCAAGCACCCCCGCACGCGCAAGCCCAAACAGGTCGAGCGCCCCGAAGCACAGGAGCGCACGCGCGAGTACAAACAGGTCGAGCGTGCCAAGGCACAGGAGCGCACGCGCGAGGCACTGATCGAGGCGGCGACCGACGAGTTCTTCGAAGGGAATTGGCTGAAGACCTCGCTCGACTCGCTCTCGCACAAGGCCGGAGTCACCAGGCAGACCCTGCTGCGTCACTTCGGCTCCAAGGACGGTCTGCTGATGCAATCGCTGATGCGCGGCGCCTCACAAGTGCGCGACCAGCGCTGGAGCACGCCCACCACCGACATCGCCGGCGCCGTGGACAACGTGCTCGACCACTACGAGGAGTGGGGGGAGCGCTCGGTGCGCCTCGGCGCTTGGCAACGCGGCCCGACCGTGTTGGCGCTGTTCTCGAACGCCGCGCGCCAGATTCACTACGACTGGGTCGAGCACGCGTTCGCACAGTGGCTGGAGCGGTTCGACGAGCAGGCGCGCGCGCGGCGTAGGGCCACGCTGATCGTGTTGTGCGACGTGCAGACGTGGTGGACCCTCTCGAACGACCTCGGGCTTCCCCGCCGGGAGGTCCACGCGATCTTGACCGATCAGATCGAACGCGCGCTCGGGGGGGAGAAGTGAAGTCGATCGCAGGCCCACTTCGCGCGAGGATCGCCGCATACACGCGCGCTCATGGCGCAGAAGCGAAGTCGATCGCCCGCGCTTCGAGCGACGCCGCTCGCGAGCATTTCCCGAAAGCGGCGACGATGACCCTCGCCTCCGCGCGCCGGGAGTCGCTATGAAGGTGCTGGCCTACACCTCGCCCGCGCGCGGGCACCTGTACCCGGTCGTACCGATCATGGCCACGCTCGCCCAGCGCGGCCATCGCGCGTCGCTGTACACGCTCGCCGGCGAGCTCCAGCACATCGCGCACCTTGGGGTCGAAGGACAGGCGATCGACCCCGCGATCGAGCGCATCGAGATCGGGGACTACCGCGAGCGCTCGCAACTTGGCGCGATCCGCTCGGTGTTCAGAACATTCTTGGAGCGCTCTGAGAACGAGGTTCCCGATTTGGAACGAGCGCTCGCCGAGCACGACCCGGACATGCTCCTGATCGACATCAACTGCTGGGGTGCGGCAACCGTGGCGGAGGCAGCGGGTCGCCCGTGGGCGATGTACTCGCCCTACCTGCTGCCATTGCCATCGAAGGATGCCCCGCCCTATGGGCTGGGGTTGCGCCCACGGCGCGGTCTGCTCGGCGCCGTGCGCGACACGCTCGTGAGTCGCGTCGGCGAGCACATCTCCTTCCAGACCGTGATGCCACAGATAAACGCGCTGCGCGCCCGACACGGGCTGGGCGAGCTCGCGCGCTTCGACGACCTGCTCGCGGCGCCGGCGCTACTGCTGTCGTTGACCGCCGAGGGCTTCGAGTATCCGCGCGGCGATTGGGCGGCGAACGTGAAGCTGGTCGGTGCGATCAATTGGAACCCTCCGCTGCCCGGCCGCGAGCAACAGGCCGACCTGGCCCTCCCCCCAGGATCCACCTCCCGGCAATCGCTCCCCCAGCGGCCGGCCGTCGAGGCGCCCTCATGGCTCGCGGACTTGGCTGATCCGCTGGTGCTCGTCACCTGCTCGACCGAGCGCCAGCGCGACAAGCGCCTACTCCACGTCGCGTTGGAAGCGCTGCCCGCCGCCGGCATATCTGTGCTCGGCACTTCGGCCGCACACGATCCCGACGCGTTCGACACCCCATCTCAAAGCAAGGTGGTGCGCTTCGTCTCCCACGATGCCGTCTTGGCGCGCGCGGCGTGCGT
>DATHNH010000221.1:0-3093 GCA_035486255.1 Solirubrobacteraceae bacterium
CGGAGCGGTATACGACTATTACATCGAGCGTCCACATCTGGCGCGACTCGTACTCGGGTTGATATGGGGGGTGGACCCACGACCCTTCTATCGCAGCATCGAGGCTGTTGGGGAAATGTCAGAGGGAGCCACGATTCTCGACGTTCCCTGCGGTGGCGGAATCGCGCTGCGCGGTCTGCGTCTCGACCAGCATGCTTCTTGGATCGGTGTCGACGTCGAGCCCGCGATGCTGCGCCGGGCAGCGCGACGCGCTGCCCGATTCCCGGCGGTGGATGCGCGTCTGATCGAAGGCGACATGGTCGCTCTGCCACTGGAGGATTGCATCGCTGACCTGTGTCTCAGCTACGGCGGCCTTCACTGCGTGCCAAATCCCGACGCAGCCCTCGTCGAGATGACGCGTTGTCTACGTCCCGGCGGGCGTCTGGTGGGAAGTACCTTTCTGGCCGAGGGCAGTCGTCGTCAACGTCGACTGCTACGGGCCGATGACTTCGGTCGCACCGGCACCGCCGATGATTTGAGGCAATGGCTGGCGGGGTGTGGACTGACCGACGTGTCGGTCGATCGGGAGGACGGGCTCGTGGTCTTCAGTGCGCGTCGACCCTGACGGACACTATTTGCAGCGCCGAGCGCCGGCTAGGACCTTCGATATCGAGTAGCAAGAGGTCATGCGACAGCAACTGCCACATCGGCACTCGGCACCACCGATACAGCATCCTCGCAGCCGAGCCACTGCTCCCCATAGGAGCGCATGTCCTCGATGATCGGCAGCAGCGCGAGACCCTTCTCGGTCAATGCGTACTCAACGCGTGGCGGAACCTCGGAGAAGGTATGGCGCTCGACGATGCCCTCGTCCTCCAGCGCGCGCAAGCGCAGCGAGAGCGTACGCGGGCTGATCCCGGCAAGTGATCGCTCGAGCTCGCAGAAGCGCGTGCGTCCCTCTGCGAGGTCGCGTACGAGCAAAAGAGTCCACTTGCCGCACACCACCTCAGCGGTGCGACATACCGGGCAGGTCTCGTCAGCGGCCATTTCAACCGTTACTTTACCAAGTGAAGTAGCGGAGCCTTGCTCGCGCGGCTGGTTCAGCCGACTGCTGCGGGCGCGCTCGGCGCGGGTGCGACGGGCTGTGGAGGAATATGTGGCGCCGGTGCCTCGGCACCGTCGCGCCGCGCCTGAGCCTGAGCAACATCCTCCATCGTGGTGCCCACACGACCGTCGGCCTGCAACAACAGCTTGAAGTCGTGCGGGCTGCTGGCCACCCTCAGCGCCTCCTCGGTCGTGACTCGCCCCGCCTTGACGTGATGGAAAAGAGCCTGGTCGAAAGTCTGCATGCCGTAGTAGGCGCCGGCGGAGATCGCCTCACCGAGTTGGCCCGTCTGGTTGGGGTCGACGATCATGTCGCGCACACGACCGGTCATGCGCAAGATCTCGCAGACCGCCACGCGCCCGCCGCTGGCACCCGGCACGAGCCGCTGGGAGATGACGCCTCTGATCGTGCCGGCGATCATCGAGCGCGCCTGGTTGTGCTGGTGGGGCGGGAAGAAGTCGAGTAGACGGTTGATGGACTCGGGGGCGTCCACCGTGTGCACGGTGGAGAGCACGAGGTGGCCGGTCTCGGCCGCCGACAGGGCGGTGCGGACCGTCTCCTCGTCGCGCATCTCTCCCACGAGGATCACGTCGGGATCCTGGCGCAGCACACGACGCAGGGCACGCTCGAAGGACTTCGTGTCCATGCCGACTTCGCGCTGGTTGATGACCGAGCGCTTGTCGCTGTGCACGAACTCGATCGGGTCCTCGATCGTGACGATGTGCTTGCTCATGGTCACGTTGATGTGGTCGATCATCGCAGCGAGCGTCGTCGACTTGCCCGAGCCGGTGGTACCGGTGAGCAGAATGATCCCGCGCTCTTCCTCGGCCAGGTCGCGTACGACGGAGGGCAGCGCAAGCTCGTCGATACTCGAGATCTTGGCGGGAATGGCGCGGCAGGCGAGCGAGGTGAGCCCGCGCTGGCGGAAGGCATTGACGCGGAAGCGCGCCACTTCGGCGATTTCAAAAGAGAAGTCCACCTCGTGGTCGTCGGTGAACTCCTTCAGCTTGACCTGATCGGTGAGCAGCTCGTGCAGAGCGCGTTCGGTGTCCTCCGCGCTGAGCGGCTCCTCGCTCTGATCTGGCCCGAGCGTGCCCTGCACGCGATACAGAGGCGGCGAGTCGACCTTCAGGTGGAGGTCGGAGCCCTTGCTGGCCACGAGCTTGCGCAGCGCTGCGTGCACGTCGAACATGAGTCTCTCATCGGCTCGTGCCTGACTCTGCTTGAGCCCCGAATCCATGTGACCGACACCAGTTTCCTGACGTGCGTATCGGGGTGACTGGCAAGGACGCACCGACCGCAGCGTGCAAGACGCACGTAAGGGAGGGAGGACGCAGCCAGGCGCACCGAGACGTGCGTCAGGCGACGTCGCGGAGCTTTTGGGCCTCTGCCAGCGACTGCAGCTTCTTGAGCGACTGGTTCTCGATCTGGCGGATGCGCTCGCGCGTTACGTTGAACGTGCGCCCGACCTCGTCGAGCGTGCGCGGGTGCTCGCCGCCGAGCCCGTAGCGCAGCTCGAGCACACGACGCTCGCGGTAGGAGAGGTTCTCCAAGGCCTCGCGCAGCGCCTCCTTGGTGAGAATCTCGGCCGCACGCTCATACGGCGACTCGGCGCGCTCGTCGGCGATGAACTGGCCGAACTCGGACTCCTCCTCGTCGCCGACCGGCTTCTCCAGCGAAACAGGGGCCTGCGCGGAGCGCTTGATCGAATCGACCTCTTCGGGGTCGATGCCCGTGACCTCGGCAATCTCATCGGCGGTGGGCTCGCGGCCCAGCTCGGTGACGAGCTTGCGCTCGGCACGACCGATCTTGTTGAGCTTCTCCACGACGTGCACGGGGATGCGAATCGTGCGCGCCTTGTCGGCCAGCGCGCGGGCGATCGCCTGGCGAATCCACCAGGTGGCATACGTGGAGAACTTGAAGCCCTTGCGGTAGTCGAACTTCTCCGCGGCGCGCACCAAGCCGAGCGTTCCCTCCTGGATCAAGTCGAGGAAGGGCAGGCCCTGGTT
>DATHNH010000222.1:0-23196 GCA_035486255.1 Solirubrobacteraceae bacterium
GTGGAGCGTGCCGAGGCCACGCTGGTTGTGGGTCGCGACCGGGACCGCGTCGAGGATCTGTTCGATCTGACGCTCGTCGAAGCCTTCTGCTCCGAGTCTCTGTCTGGCGGTCGTCGCGATCAGCTCCTGCGCGCACGGGCACGCCGTCATGCCCGTGGCCGCGACGCCCACGAGCCGGCGCGTGCCGCTCGGCAGGGCCACGGCCCGCCCGTACAGCGTGTAGATCTCCTGCGTGGCGACGCCGGAGACGGGAGCGGGCTTGTGCTCGGGATAGCGCGCGGCGATCGTGACCTCCGCGCGCTCGGCCCCCTGGCGCTCGCGCACCAGCTCGGCGATGTGCTGGGCCAGTGTCTCCGCCCGGAACGACGCCTCTTTCAGCACCACCTCGCCGATCGCCTCGTTGACGACCTCCTCGAAGCGCGACATGTGCGCGCCCTTCTGGGCGGAGCCGAGGTCCACGTAGCACTCCAGGCGCGCGTAGAACAGCTCCTCGCGGATGCGGATGACCTTCTCCACGCCGGTGACGCCCACGCGCGAGAGGGCGACCGGGATCGAGGGGGCGCGTGCCTGGACGTCCTCAGCGATGGCCTGTGGCGAGAGCGAGACCGGGGGCGATCCTGTCGTTGTGGCCATGCGCACGGCAAGCGTAGTACACGCGCTCGGCGGCCCGGCGGGTTTTGAAGATCGCGAGTGGTGGCCGCGCGAGCGGGCCGAGGGCGTCGAGCACCGCGCGCGATATGGGCACGGCCTTCCCGTGCCACGCCTCAGGCGATGACAAGTAGAAGCTCGCCATCGCCGCCACGATCAGCTCGTGGCGGTGGGCCGACTCCGACTCCAGCTCGCGGGCGCTCGCGAGTCCCCGTTCGGCCAGCAGCGCCATGCGCCCGGCCGCTTCTTGCGGCGATGCGTATTGATCGATCAGGTTGCACTGGCCGGCGGCGGCGTCCTCTTCGATGTCGATCAGATGGTCGAGCAGCGAATGCAGCGCCCCGATCCACGGGAAATAGGCCCGCTCGAGCGCCGCGACATATCCCTGATCGATCCCCGGCTCGGCCGCCGCGGCGATCATCACGTGCACGCCGAGCGAGGAGCCGCCCGAGGCGGCCGTCTCCCACCAGCGCAGGTCGCTGCCCGGCGGCGTCTGTCTGCGACCCCACTGCTCGATCGCCTGACGCTCGCTCATATTGAATGCCTGAAAGCAGACGACACGCTCGGCCGCGCGACGGGCCGCCGGGGCGACAACCGCATAAGAGGGCAGCTCGCACAGGGCCTCACGACAGGCCTCGACGAGCGCGGCCAGGTAACCGTCGTCGTCACCTACCGGCATGAAGTGCTCGTAATCGCCTTGCAGCCGATGGAAGTCGTTGTCGACGGCGGATTCTGTCGCACCCATCTTGGGGGGCGCATCCTGGCCGGCGCGTACAGGCAAGCGGGCAAGCGAGGCCAGCAGCGCCTCGTGCAGGCGGCGGCCTTCCCGCGGCTGGATCGATCCCGACTGCTCGGAGATCGTGTCGAGGTGGTTGTAGGTCGACTGGAAGGCGACTATGGCGCGCACGACGGCTGCGCGCTGTACGCGCGGAACAAAGGCCGCGAACGCCGCCGCGCCCTCCATGTTGCCGCGCTTGGCCAGCGCCTGCAGTGCGTGTGCACGGAGGGTGCGGTCGGGTATCTCCTGCGCACGAGCGCTCCAATTCGAGAGCTCCCGGGAGACCAGCGGAAAGACGCCTGCCCAGTACGTGTGCGCGGCGTGCACGAAGGTGCCGCCAGGCCAGAGACGCCTGACGGCCACAGGGGACACGTCAGTGACCATTTGCCCGGCCGCGCCCCGTGGCCTGCTCGATCTCCGACCCAAGCGGCGTCAGTCGCCAGGCGTTGGCAATCCTGCGCTCCTGAGCCGCCTCCGCGTTGACGATCAGACCGAGCCGCTCGAGGCGTTGCAGCAGCTTGGATGTCTGCCCCTGATCTGTCATTTCCGCGCCGTCGGCGATTTGCCGGTTGGAGGCGCCGGGTCGAGCGGCGATCACGCTCAGCACGCTCATCGTGCGGTAGGTGAGGCGCATCGGCAACCCACTCAGCCGACTTGCTCCGTCGACGGCGGGGGGCTCGCGTCGCTCGCGCTTGGAAAGAGGCCGCTCCAGCTCCTTGCGCGCCGCCGCCGCGCCGAGATATGGCAGTGCGATCATGCTCATCAGCGGGTTGGTCAACTCGACCAGCGCGGCGCTGCCACCATTCGCCAGGCGCGCATGCAGGACCGCCAGCACCGAGCCGACCACGCCCTCAGCCGTCAGCGGCGTCAGCGCTGCGCCGCGCCCATAGTTCGCTCTGCCCGCGTCGATGACCCCTGTCAGCTCGGCCAGCACTTTCGCTCGACGCTCGAGTGCCCACGGCCCCAGGTTCGGCGCCTCGACGACGAGCAGGTGCCCACGCGCGGGCTCATCCTCCAGAAAGGCGAGCAGCGCGTGCAGGGCCGCCCTGATCCTGACCCGCCAGGCATCGCGCGGGTCATACGCCTCGACTGCATAGGAGCGTGCCCGCTCGAGCGAGTCCTCGAGCGCCGCCAGAAGGCACTCCTGACCGTCGCTGAAGATCTCGTAGAACGTGCGCCGCGAGACGCCCGAGCGCGCGACGACGGCCGACACCGACAGCTTGCTCGCGCCCTGCTCGGCCGCGACTTCCACCATCGCGGCGACCATCCGCCCGCGCTGGACGTCGAGCAGTTGCTCACGTTCGGCTGACCGACCGTTTGAGCGCGCCGCTCGCGTCTCGGCCTGTCCGTCCGCCGGCCGCAACCGTGTCCCTACTTCTTCTTGCGGGCCTTGCGGGGTTTATTTGGCTTCTCGAGCTTCTTCACTTTCGCCTTGGGACAGCCGCTGACGGCGACATTGGTGGTCTGGTGTATCGCCGCGCCGTCTTGCGCTACGAACGAGAGCGGCATCTTCAGCCCGCCCTTTACCTTGCACAGGTTCGCGTTGGCGCCGAGCGCGGAATATCGGCCCTCGGGGAACGTCAGTTCGAAGCTCGAGAACGGCGCGTCTGGCACCGTGCGCAGCGTGTCGCTTGTGATCCCCTTGCTGTTGATGAACGTTTCGCCGCTCACGTCGATCGTCACGCCATAACCCTGCAACACGAAGATCACTTCGGGGAACTTCGCGCCACCGTGGCTGACGAAGTAAGCCGGGCCTTCCAGCGGGACCGGCAATATCGGCGTCAGCACCTTGACCTGGCCGACGCGCGACGCGGCCGAGCACCCAGCCGGGTTGACGTCGAACGTGGTGTCGGGACATGCCTGCTGCAGCGTCGACAGGCGTGAGGGCAGTTGCTTGGGAAGGTCCACCTTGACCTGCGCGATGTTGGCGTCGTAGGGACCCTCGGGGTAGGTGAGCTTCACATGCAGGCTCGCACCGTTTGCCCTCGAGGTCTTCGCCGACGTGCTGGCAGCGAACTTCGGTTCGAACGCGAGCGCACGGCAGTTGGTCGCCTGGAACGGGCCCGCGACCTGACTGATCGCCCCCTCCGTGCTCGACATCATCCCCCCGATACGCATTTTTTCGCAGCTGGTCGGGTTGAATATGAACTTTTCGCGGTTCACCGACACGTTGACGTGCTGAATTTGCAGGGGGATCCCGTCGAGGATCGTGGGCAGCGGGTCGCTCTTGATCGTGAGCGCGGCCGTATGCGGATCGACGCTGACCGCCGCCCGTACGACGACCGTGCCCAGATCGAACGGTCCCGCCTTAGCCGGGTTGACGATCGACAGACCGTAGGGCGCGCCCTTGTAGCTCGTCGTGATGTAGACCTTGCCGCCCTTCACCGTGTAGGGACTGTCCCCCAGCCCAGCGGCAACCGTCGTTTCGCCGATCAGGCTTTCGGGACCACACGTGCCGGCAGCCGCCTGCGGTTCGCCGCACAGCTTGACGGTCGAGAGTGTCCCGAGCAGCCCAGGCGGCATGTGCAGTTCCACCCCGCTCAGCGTCTGGTCCGCGTCGGGGCGGCTCATCGTCAACCTAAATGGCGTGAACGCACCCGCCTGCAGGTTCGTGTCGCCCGCCACGAACCCGGGGGCGAACGGCTGCGGATCCGAGCATGGAGCTCCACCCGGACCGGCCGTTATCTGGAAGCTCGACGATGGTTCCGAGGGTGCATTCCCCGACCAGCCTTCGATCGACGTATGCGTCGTGTACGTCCCGCACAGTGGCGGTGTCGTCAGCGGCGCCCTCGCGCTGCCGAAGAAGTGCAGTTCGAGGTTTTCATAAGGAAGCTGCGGCGTGTTCTTGAACGTCGTGACGAGCTGACCCGTCACGGGGTCGAGCGCCACTTCTCCGGCAGCCTTGACCAGCACACCGGACACGGGATCGTGAACGACGATGTAGATCGCTACCAGCGAACCGAACGGGTTCGCGTTCTGCGCCGCCAGATAGACCGCGCCCGTCAACGGGTTCGGCAGCAGCGGCGTCACGATCTTCACCGTGCCGACCTTCGACGCTTCCGGGCACGAGCCCAGGTCGTCGGAGAATTCCAGGCCGCCCTGCTGACTGGGGCCTCCAAAGCCGATCTGTTCGGTCGAGCACGCCAGCAGACCGTCCCCGCCGGCGGGGCTGATCTGCACGCCTATTGGCAACTCCACCGTCGTGTTCTTCACAGTCGACTCGGCCAGACCCGTCGGAACCAAGGTATCGTCCTGCGGCACATGCTCGGTAACCGACAGCCCCGTGGGCGAACTCGCATCCGGTCCATCCGGCGTAACCGCGATCGACGGTTCGAACGGCAAGTGATTACAACCATCCAACCCGTAAGGACCCGTGCCATTGTGCGAGAAGTATTCAGTCGTCTGATATTCACCCGGGTGTTCATAAGGGCCGACTTCTTTAGTCGTACCCCACGAATCCACTTCTACACTCGAGCGCAACGGACCCGTACATGACGTCGGCAATGTCAAGAGCGGTGGACCGGGCAAGGTACCCGCGGGCGAAGACGCGCAAGGACCAAGCAGTTCATTGGGGTTGAGAAACCCTCCGGCCAGACATTTGTAACCGCGGGACCGGTCGTGGCGTGGATCAGACGGCACACCCCAGAAGGTGACCTGGGAGCCGGTGAAGTCCAACACATTGCTGATGTCGTTTATGTTCACGACGACCCCGTAGTCCCCTCCCGACCTGACCGCCGTGTCCAAGATGACCGGGACGCCCTCGAGGTTAAACCCGAACCGGGCAGGCTCCCCGACGCCGGGCACGAGATTGAACAAGGGAACATCATAGTAATTATCGTTCAACATGACACCGGCGACGCCAATGGCGGAATCGTCGGGACATTCTATAGCCCCCAAAACGCCATTGCCGTAAAGTGACATACTGTAGAACCGTTCAATCGGGCACTCTGAGACCGTTGTAGGATTACCGATCAAACCTGGGGGCAGATTGAAATGCAGGTCCTTGACCAGGGAGCCAACGGGTGTATTTTCTTCTTGTTCTACGCCGCCTTCCGTTACTCTTTTGCCATTCAGTGTTCGATTTTTCTTCTGATTCAGTTCTAGGGTCGTTGTATACTCGAAAGGATGCGAACCCGCCTGCGTGTCGGGGGAACCGTTTTCGTTGAGTGCCACTTGTTCGAATCGTCCCACACCGAATCCCTGGGGAGACGATCCAAAGCTCACAGGATCGCTGGTCGATGCTATCTGCGCCCCCCCGCCCGTGATGCTCACTTCGTTCGTGGCCCCAGAGGAGGCTTTTTCTACAGACACGTGGATAGCAAACTTAATTACCCCGCCGATAGCTTTCCCATAGGACAGAAACACGGCAGAAGTTGTGCATCTAACTATTGAAGGCGGAACCAACGTCGGAGTGCAGTTGTTGCCTACGATACCAGTAACTTTTAGCCCGGCTGGCAGCACGTCTGTGATGATGATTGGACTTCCGTTCGTCGGAGCGTCACCGACATTGGTGGCGTGCGCGACGATTTCCCCGCTTCCGCCCACCGGTAGACTTTTCGGTTCGACCCTCGACCATACCAACCATGAGGGTGTTTCGGCAAAGGCCGGCGCGGTAGACATACACAGCCCGAAGACGAGCGTAGCGATCGCTACGGAGAAGAAGGCTCTCAAAAGTTTCATTACTTACTCCCCCTCGATGACTTCTTTGCTTTTGCCTTAGCCTTCTTTTGCCTGACGCATACGCCATGCTTATCTCTGCGATATCCCTTGCGGCATCGCTTGAGGTTGGATCGTGGTTTTGCGGCTGGCCCTGAGCTCCGGGGAGATCCGGCGATGTTACCCGCACCCGAGAAGGTCCAAGTCGCCGGTTCACCGAAGATAGGTGACTGCGGCGTCGGCGGCGCCTTGCACGAATCGCTCGTTTCACATGGAGCGGGTGCAACGAGCGGCTGCAGACACGGCGTAGCGACACTACAAATATGGGCGTCATACATGTCGGCGGCTTCGTCAACATCCTGAACGGTCAGGCGACTACTTGTTATGAAGAAAGCGTCACCGCCGCTTGCGCTCGCATCCACGAATGCCGATTCCTTGTCGCTCGTCCCCGAAGAGATCGACGAGATGCAACCCGCCGATCTCGTACAGCCGCCCAGCCCTTCCGGCTCGTACTCGTATACGTTCTCCAGGCCATTCACATCCTGTGCCACCAGCTTGTCGGGACTGTCGAAGAACAGCATGCCGCTATCGGTGACATAACGAGGCTGATGAATGCGCACACCGCAGCATGACCGCGCTTCGAGCGACCAGTCTGGGAGAGTCCCCGCCAAACGGTGCCCGCTCCACTTGGTAGTCGGGTCGACCAACAGCGCCTTTGCCGTGATGAATGTGTTGTTCTGACCGTCGTCGAACTGTCCGGCGGGCCGCGCGCCGGTCGGATTACACGAAGCGCAGGCGAGGCGATTCTCGACGGCATCGTAGAGGTAGACCTCCTCGTCCGCTTCACCCGTTACCGCGTCGCGGTTGTCATACCCGGTCAAGCTTAGTTCTGACATGAACGCCACATAACGACCATTGGGTGACAGCTCGACATAATCGCCGCTCCATTCCGGCACTCCAGTACCCGACAGGCTCGAGATGAACGTCGTCTTCCACGCGCCGTCTTCGTAATGGGAGACATAAAGTGGATTTTCTCCGCTCGCCCCGGGGGAAAGGAGCGATTTGGAGTTGAAGTACACGTAGCAACCATCCCGACTGACTGCATCCACCCCTTCGCCTTTTGCCGGCGACGTGCCGGCATCGCAGCTTGGCGGCCCCTGTACACGGGCAAGCTGTTCGGCATACCATTCTTCAGGGTTCAATTTTGTTATCGAATATGTGCCAGTGGTCATGTTGCGCACATAGCCGCTGCTGTAATGTAGAGTGTTTGGTGGATTTTCTTCGGGGGCGGGCTGACCGGGCGCCAGTGGCGTTTGTGCTTCCGGCTCCACATAGGCAAGCGACAGGTCCGGGGAGAAAGCCATATATTCCGCGAGAACTGAGATCCTTGGTTTTACGTCACCTTGGTATTCTTCGCTGCTACCTCGATCATGCGGCGTGGCGATATCTTCTGATTCCCAGCCGTTGGAGCCACGCCTGGAGAAAACTTGGGGCTCGATCGGATTGCCTCGCGCGGCCTCGCTAATCGGCTGGCTCGTTATATACGTAACGGCATCACCGTCTTCTGAGGCCTGGAAATCTCCACCGCCAACGAGGTGATTGGTAGCAATCTCGGAGCCGTTCTTGTTTGGAGGGGATACCATTTCCCAGGCGCGACCGTCAGGCAAGGCAAATGGCGCGGCAGCGAGCTGTGTCGTGAATGTGTGATCGGGACCGGTGACTTCTGTGTCGATTTCGTTGCTCGCTACAAGTCGGTAGTGATAGAGCACACCCGGCGCGAGGTCCTGCAGATGCACTTCGACATTCACAGTTTCGGGCCCGGCATTCAAGCGGCCCGAGAGGGTTTCCCCATATGATGCGGTTGGGCCATATTCGAAACGGTAGGTCGTCTCCGCCCCGCCCGGGTTCACTTGACCATGCAACGTCGCGCTTCCCGAAGAGACTTCGTCGACGAACTCTTCGGCCACAGTCGGCGCGATCGCCGGGGTGGTAAAGGACACAGGGTCGCCGAGCGCTTGTTCGCCCGCGCCGTTAGTCGCGCGCAGACACACGGTGTAGGTCGCACCGGGGAACAGGCTGGTGACTTCTTCACTTACGGGTTCGGGGGAGAGCCCGTTCGCTGCGACACCAGAGGTTGCTCTTTCTCCCTTGCCCTGACATTCGGTTGCGGACTCCCGGTATACGAATTCATAGGTGCCTGCTTCGCCGGCGTGATTCGGGTTGAGTACACCGTGCAGCTTCGCCGCAAACGGCCCGATTTCGGTCGCGGCCTTCGTTTCTGGAACTTCAGGTGTACCCGTCGTGAGTGCTTCTTCTTTGCCTTCTTTGGTACCCGTCCCATTCTTGGCGAGGATTCGATAATGATAAGTCGTGTGCTGAGTCAAACCGGCTAGGTTCAAACCGACGCCCACCGGTTCAATTCCTTCCAGGACCGGCTGTTCGCAGGGCACTTCGTGTTCGGTAACGGATGCAACGCCGTACTCGAAATGACATTCGGTCACTTCGTTGCTCGGGTTCACGGTCCCTTCGATACGCGCTGTGCTGGCAGTCACAGACGAAGCGCCCTCGCCGACCACCGTCGGGGGCGCCGACGGTGTTTCAAATGACGCTTCGTTGCTGCTCAATGCCGATTCGTGAGCCGCATTGACCGCTACAAGGCAAAACGTATATTTCGTGTGCGGCTCGAGGCCGGTCGCTTCAGCCTGCTCTTTCAGCGCTGTGCCTGTGACTTCGGGTTCCAGCGCGGTCTCGAAATACGGACACCCACCTTCATACGGGCTGTAGTAGAAGAACCAGCCATCCTTTGCGTTGACGTGAGGATTCAGCACCCCTTCAAGCACCGCCGTGGTAGCCGTGATCGATTTGGCCAGGCTCAGCGTTTCCGGCTTTTCCGGAGGCAAAGCGGTTGTGAACGTCACCACGGAGCTCAGCGCTTCTTCGTGCGTAGTGGTGTTTTCCACACGCAAGCAGACCGAATATTCGGTGTTCGTAGTAAGATTCGATAGAGTTTCGACGACTGGTTCAGCTTCGACACCCGTCATCAGGCCCGGCGGCACCGGCGCCGCGCTACCGCCGGTGCACCCCGTTTTGCCTTGCTTGTACAAGAATTCGTATGAGCCCGCTTCGACCGGTTTCGTCGCGTGAGGGTTCAGGACTCCTTGCACGCCGGCTGCGGTCGCGGGGACTGGAGAGACCACCGATATTTCGGGGGTTTCCAACCCGGCCGCGAGCGCGGGCGCGCTCGCGAGCATCTGTGTGCCGAGTACAGCCAGCAGAGCCACCCCAAACGTCAGCCCGGCCACGCGCACGCCTAGCCTGCGAGCAATCCTCCCCATCGCTTCTCCCCTCATCGCTTGCGGCCCGAGCATTCCCCCGGGCAGTCCAGCGGGTGCGTCAGCCGCTATCGACCACTACAGACCGGGGGGCGACCCCGGGACGCAGAGTCATATTGGCCGAGAGTCCCACAGGCACGCAACTCAAAATTTACCTACTTGAGTTTCAAGTACCTACGTGTGGACCGAAGACAAGCTCGTCTCTGCCGCGCGGCGCCAACCTCAATCCCCAAGCGCCGCCTGTGGCGAGACGCGCGCCGCGGCGAGGCCCGGCAGGGCGATCACCGCGACGGCGATCGCCCCAAACAGCGCGACCATCAACAGCGCCTGTGCGGGGCCGAGTGAGAACGGGGCGGGGAAGCCGGTCGTCAACTGCAGAAAGCGCCCTGCTAGCGCATGACCAACGATGCCTACGAGCGCGCCCACCAGCGCGCCGAGGCCGATCGTGATGCCGCACTCCAGCAGCACCGCGCGCCACAGCTGCGCGGCGTCGTAGCCCTGGATCTTCAGGGCGGCCAGGCGCGGGCGGCGCTGCCAGATGGCGGCGCTCAGCGCCGCCGCAACCGACAGCGCCGCGGCCACGATCAGGAGCGTCGATATCTCTTCGAGTGTGCGCAGCCCTTGACGCGCGCTCGACGCGCTCTGCGCGGCTCGTTCTTCGGCCGTGCGCACCTGCAGGCCGCTGCCGGCGCCCAGTGCCGCGAGTGCCGCACGCCTGCCCGCCGCCGGGCTCACCCCCGGCTTCAGACTCACTTCCAGCGCCGCCGCGTCAGCCGTGTGCCACAGACGCGCGTAGTCGGCGGCGCTGAGCGTGATCGCGCCGGCCGGCCAGCCCGAGTTGGTCGTGACCGCCGCCACGCCCAAGCGCGCCGTCCCCGAGGGCGTGGGCAGCAAGAAGCGACTGCCGACGTGCAGCCGGCGTTCGCTCGCGAATTCGCTGGAGACGGCCGCCCAGCCGCCCGCGCGGATCAGGCGCGTGGCGCTCGCGTATTCGCCATGAACGAGCTGGCTCGATTCGAGCAGGCTTTCGTCGCCCGCCGGCTTGGCTCGCACCCACATGCGCCGCTCGCCCACGTCGAGCAGTCCGCCACGATAGACACGCACGGAGGCGATACCAGGCGCGCGCGCGATCGCGGTCGCGGGTGCGGTCGGGGCGAAGCTGTTCGTGTTGAACACGTCCCTGCCGGAGGTCACCCAGACCTGAGCGGTCGAGAAGTACTGATCGGTCGCGCGTTCGATGCCCGCCAGCAGGTCGCGGCGCGCGCCGCCGATCGCGATGCCGCCGTAGACGGCCAGGCACACGATCCCGGCGAGTGCGACCGTGCGCGTGGTAGTACTGCGCAACTCGGTCATCGCCACGATCAGCGCGCTCGAATGCACGCGCTCCCCCACGCGCGGCAGCAGCCGCGCGAGCATCCAGAACCCGCTCGGGATCAGGCATACGCTCGCCAGCGCCAGGACGACGCCGGCGGCGATCGTCAGCGACGGGGCCAGCAGCGCGAGCACGCTTGCCGACGCGATCAGGCACGCGCCGAGGATGCCGAGCACCGCGATCGTGCGCTCCCCCACGACCTCGCTGTGAGCGCTCCTCTGGTGCAGGCCGACGTCCACCGGCCGTCCCCCGCGCAGGTCGAGCAGCGGCGAGAGCGATGCGAGCGCCGTGGCGAGCACGCCGCAGCCGATCGCGGCGGCGACCGTGCCGGCGCGCACGACCTCTTCGGCGCCGATCGGGAAGGCCGCCGTCAGGAAACCCGGGACCTGCTGGAAGAACAGGTGCGACAGCTCGTACCCGAGCCCGATGCCCACAAGCGAGGCAAGCAGGCCGAGCGAGATCGCCTGCATCCCCATCAGCAGCACGATCTGACGCGCCTCATAGCCCTGCATGCGCAGCTCGGCGATGAAGCGGCGGCGCTCGGGCACGGTCAGCAGCATCGCGTTGAGCGCCAGCAGGAAGCCGATCATCACCGCGATCGCGGTGAACAACGAGGTGGACTGGCGGTTGGGCCTCGTCGCCACGTTCAGCAAGCGCAGTTCGTCGTCGGCCGGGCGCAGGTCGAGGTGCTCCACCGCGGCGAGTCGCGTCAGCTCGGCAGAGACGATCCGCTCGGCACCGGCGGACGGGCGCACCAGGATGCCGCTCACGCGTCCCCGGGCGCCGACGAGTCCCTGTGCGACACCGAGCACGGCAACCGCCACCGGGCTGGCCGAGGCGCCGGCGACCGATCCGTCCAACAGCGCGCGCATGCGTGCGCTGTGAACCTCGCCGCCGCTTGCAAGCAGCAGTTGCGCGCCGGGCCGAGCGCCGAGCGCGCCGGCCACACCGCTCGGCAGTCCCAGGCCACCCTTGAGCAGCACCGTCGCGGCGCCAAGCTCCTGCGTGGCCACTCCGCCGAGCGCTTCGATGCTGGGCGTGACGCCGATCAGCTGCACCGCCTGCTGGCCGTGGGGGCCGCTGAGCGTGACGTTCTCGCGCAGAACCGGTGCGGCCACCTGCACCCCTTGCATTTCGCCGACCTTCGCTACCAAGCCTTCGTTGAAGCCCTGCGAGGAGCGCGCAACCAGCTCGTAGCGCGCCGAGCCCGTCAAGCCATGAATCAAGCGACCGGCCGAGCTCGTCAGGCTTGCGTTGGCCAAGAGCACGCCGAACACCAGCGCCACGCCGATCGCCACGCCGGCGCCCGCCAGCAGCTCCGCCACGGGATGGGCGCGCAGGCGACGGCGGTAGAGGTAGAGCAGCATGTCCACCCGCACACCGAGGATGCGCGGATTCATTGCCCGCTCACCTCGACTCGCGCGCGACCGCGACTCGCCGGCTCATCCGTGCCTGTGCTCGCCATGCGCTGCGCCGACGCGTCAGTCAGGAGTGGTGGGCCTTCGCGCAAACGCCCGTCGCGCAGCGTGTGCACCCGATCGACGAACACCGCCGCGTCAGAATCGTGCGTGACGAGCAGGCCGGGCAGTTCGCGCTCACGACAGATATCGCGCAGCAGCGAGAGGATCTCCCCCGTGCGCGCCGAGTCCAGACTGCCGGTCGGCTCGTCGGCGAGCAGCAGCTTCGGATCGGCCACGAGCGCGCGGGCGATCGTGACGCGCTGGCGCTCGCCCATCGAGAGGCGCTCGGGGGTGTGCTGCGCGCGCCCCGCCAAGCCGACGCGCTCGAGCCACGGGACCGTGCGTGCCCGCGCCTGCCTCAAGCTGAAGCCGAGCACCGGCAGCTTGATCATCGCGTTGTCGAGCGCCGTGGCGCCCGGGATCAAGTGGAACTCTTGGGAGACCAGACCCACCTCGCGGCGGCGATAGTCCGCGGCCTTGGCGCCGGACAGGCGAGCGACGTCGCGCCCGCCGAACATGACGCTGCCGCTGTCCGGCGCGAGCAGCGCGGCGATCAGCATCAGCAGCGTCGACTTGCCCGAGCCGCTCGGGCCGTACAGCGCGACCAGCTCGCCCGGCTCGATCCGTAGGCTCACCCCGTCGACGGCGCGCACCGCATCCCCGCCGCTGGAGTAGTGCTTGACGAGCTCGCGCAGCTCCAGTGCGCCGGAGCTCACGAGCTCTCGATCGCCCCGGCACGCCGGCGCGGGAACTCCACGACCGTGCCCGGCTCCTCGGTCGAGCACAGCTCGCCGGCGGAGATCGAGGCGAGCGCCGGCAGACCCTGGAGCGCGCTCAGCTCCTCCGAGGCCACGAGCAGCGCAATCGAGCTCTCACGCGCGAGCGAGCGCAACAGTGCACAGAAGCGCTCTCGCTCGAGCAGGCTCGGCAGCGGCGCGGGCTCGTCGACCGCGAGCAGTCGCGGCTCGCGCACGAGCGCGCGCGCGAGCATCACCCGCGCGCGTTGCGTCGGCGAGAGCGACACCGTCATCTCCTCGGCGCTGACACCCGCCACGCCCGCGCGATCGAGCGCGGCCAGCGCGCGGCGGCGGGCCTCGCGCAGGGACAAGCCGGCGCTGCCGGCCGACATCGCGACGTGATCCATCACCGTCTCCCCCGGGCTGGGGAGCCAACCGTCGGCCGTGAGCAGCGCTATCGGGCCCCGCAGCAAACGGGCACGCTCGCCGCCCGACAGGCTTGCGAGCTCTCGACCTTCGAAGCGCACGCTGCCCGAATCCGCCCGCTCGAGCCCGACGGCCAGGCGCAGCAGCGTCGACTTGCCCGAGCGCCGCTCTCCGTAGATCCCGAGCGCGCCGCCGGCCTGCAGCTCGAAGGACACGCCGGCGAGCACGACGCTCTCGCGCTCGCCTTCGCGGCGATGCTTGCCGGCGCCCGAGAACGACAGCAACGGTGCGTGCGCGATGGTGGGGCTGATCCTGCCCGAAGCCATGTCACGCCGCATCTTAGGCGTGCCCGGTCGCGTACTCGTCGATTCGCCGCAGTGTGCGATTGACCCAGTCGAGCTCGGTCTGCAGCATCTGATGGATGCCATCGCGCGTGCAGTCCATGAACAGGGCACCCCACGAGCCGGGCTCGCCGTCGCCGGGGCACATCATCGTCGCCAGCATCAGGCATTCCCTACGGTGCTGCACCAGGGCGGAGCGCAGACCGGGAACATCCCGCTCGCGCGCGACCGCGAGCTTGGCGTGCAGGCCGAGACGAAACGTCTCTCGCGGCAGGAGCGTCTCGATCCAGCGCGTGAGCGCCGCCGATGTCAGCTCGGTCGGGTGGTAGACGATGCGCGTGCCTGGGCGTTTGTCGCGCCTGGGCTCTTCGCGTACCTCGATCAGGCCCTCGTCGAGCAGGTTCTGCAGCAGTCGATAGACGTCGTTGGAGTCGATCCGCCACGTCTCACCGAGGCGCATGGCGAGGCGGTTGGCAAGCTCACCACCGTGGCTGGGGCGCTCTAGTACCAGACCGAGCAGTGCCCCGCGCAGATGTGTGGAACGTCCCCGTATCCATTTGGCAGTCGCCGTCTTGCCATCCAACGCTCCGACCATACGCCGCCTTGACTCCCCGACCTCGACATTCTCTTGAGAACATACCCCAGTTGACTGTCCTTGGCAAGGGGAGATGCGATTGTCTTCTAACTGGCACTTGGGCTCGCCGGCACGCGGTATCGTTCTCAGCACAATCCCGGTGTCATCGGCGTCCGGGCGAGGGGCAGGGGATCGCACGATGATCTGCAAACTGACGCGCTCACTTCGACTGGCAGTTGCTCTGAGCGCGACGCTTGCCCTCATGGGAGCATGCGCGAGCACCACGATCGCCTCTCGAGCCGTGAGCGTCGACGACACGGGCCATCTGCATCTGCTGAAAGCGTTCGGCTCGGTGCTGCTCGAGGAAGGCTCCGCAGGCGGGACGCTGCCGGGACTGGCGAAAGTCCGCCTCGTCGTCGGCTCGACGGTCACCGCGTCGTTCACGATCCAAACCAGATACGGGACGATTTACGGCAGCGGCAGCGCCGCTCTGCATTCCTCCGGCAGATACGCGAGCTTCGGCGGCTCGCTGTCGGTGAGCCACGGCACGGGCAGCTACGCACGCGCCCACGGTGCCGGCAGGCTCTACGGAGTGATCGACCGCCGCACCAGCGCGCTCACGGTCCAGACCGTCGGCACGCTGAGCTATTGAGCTGGTCGCGGTGTGTTGGCATCGCTCACGAGCACTTCTGGTGGGCCTCGCTTGCGCATGGGCATGCTCGCCGCTCACCGTGCTCGCAGCGGCGGCAACAGCGGCCCCATCGGTCAAGCTCGCCGCCTCCTTCTCGCCCGAGCGCCTCGGCAAGGACACCACGATTCAAATCGGCTTCCACATCGGCTACCCGAGCAGGGAAGCGCCGCTCGCGGCGACCGAGATCCAGTTCTTTCTGCCCCCGGGACTGGGCATTGCCAGAAGCGAACTGGGACTGCAGAACTGTCTGCCCGCGCGACTCGAACTGCTCGGTCGAGCGGCTTGCCCGTCGAACTCGCTGATGGGCCACGGCAGCGCGACAACGGCCGTGCCGTTCGGCTCGCACTTCGTGGTGGAGCACACGAACGTCACACTCTTCTCAGGGCCGGTGCAAGGCAGCGATCCACAGCTGCTGTTCGTGACTGTCGGCGAATACCCGGTGATCGCCGAAGTCATCTTCAGCGCGCTCATACTGCCGGCCGGCCCTCGTTTCGGCGGACTCATCGAAGCAAAGCTGCCGCTTGTGCCAAGCGTTCCCAACGGGCCCGACATCGCGCTGCTCGGCCTGCAGACGACGATCGGCCCGGCCGGCATCGTCTATCACGAAGACATCGACGGCAGGACCGTCAACTTCCGTCCTCGCGGCATCTTGCTACCCGAGAGTTGCCCGCGGGGCGGATTTCCCTTCGCCGTCCGCCTCTCCTTCAGCGGCGGCTCGAAGGCAAGCGCGAGTGCCACGGTGCCATGTCCGCGCGCACCCGGCGGGCATCGTACGCCCCTCGGGCGACCGGACACCAGGGGAAGGAGTCTCTCTGGCTGACTTTCCCCCATTCTCGAGCTGGGATCGGCGCCCAGCGACCCCTCCATCTGGTATCACTTCAAGCATAATTCGAATTGGCAGAGCGTTATCGTCGAGTTGGGGTTTGGACTGTTCGAGACGCGAAGACAAACACCACAGGGAGCAATCGCAAGGAGGCTTGTAGTCGAAGACGGGGGAGGTCGGAGCGAGGATCGTTCCGACGGGGAGTCACATGGATCCTGGGGGGTCCGGCGTGCGCAAGAACACTGAGGGACTACTGATGGCCGCGGAAGCTTCCGCCGCGGAACTGGAGGAGACTGAGACCGAGCTCGGGGATGGCGAGGTACACGGGCTTGGACGGATGCGCGCTGGAGAGCAGCGTGAGGCCGAGATCGATCTGAGCGTCGAGCCGAGCCTCGACTCGCTGCGCTTGTACTTGCGCTCGATCGGCCGCATGGAGTTGCTGAGCGCCGAGGAGGAGGTGTGTCTGGCAAAGCGCATCGAGCGCGGTGACGTGGCCGCAAAGCAGCAGATGATCGAGGCCAATCTGCGCTTGGTGGTTTCGATCGCGAAGGGTTACCTCGGGCGTGGCCTGAACTTTCTCGATCTGATCCAGGAGGGCTCGCTCGGCCTGATCCGCGCTGTGGAGAAGTTCGACTACCGGCGCGGCTACAAGTTCTCGACATACGCGACTTGGTGGATCCGCCAATCGGTCACGCGCTCGATCGCCGACAAGGGCCGCACGATCCGCATCCCGGTACACATGACGGAACGGCTCAACAACGTCGTCTACGCCGAGCGCGCGCTGATCCAGCGACTCGGCCGCGAGCCTACGGCAGCCGAGATAGCGGCAGAGCTCGAATACTCCACGAGCGAGGTGCGCGAGGTGCTGCGCATGGCTCAGCTTCCGATGTCGCTCGAGAAGCCGATGGGCGACGAGGACGATGCGGCACTTGCCGACTTCATCGAGGACTCGACCGCCGCGTCGCCGTTCGAGGTCGCTTCCGAGGCGTTGCGCCGGCAGAGCGTCGGTCGGGTGCTCGCCTCGCTTCCACGCCGCGAGCGCGAGGTGCTGGAGATGCGCTACGGGATCACCGGCGACCGCGTGCGCACCCTGGACGAGGTGGGCAGAGCTTTCAACATAACGCGCGAGCGCGTCCGCCAGATAGAGAGCCGCACACTCAAGAAGTTGCAAGCTTCGCCGGAGGCCCAGGAGCTGCGCGAGGCCAGTTGAGGCAGAGCTGGTCCTCGCGGCGCGCGGCGCTCTCAGTCGGCCTCGTCGCGCGAGCAGGCACTACAATCAGCTCCTCGCCCACGGCCCATGCCGGGGATGCCCGGTGGGGTGTCCGAGTGGTTAAAGGAGATCGGCTGTAAACCGATTGGCTCTGCCTACGCAGGTTCGAATCCTGCCCCCACCACCTCGTCCGATCCGCTGTCCAGCCGTCGTGCCAGCTCGCGTGCATCGGGGGTGCTGACCGTCACGTGCTCGAGCGCTCCCTGGTTGCGGACCGCGAACGAGAGCGCCGGTACACCGCGGCGCACCGCCCAGACCCGATCCAGGCGCATCGAGCGGCAGACGTAGTAGAGCCAGGGCAACCGCAGGCCGATCTTCAGACCGGAGCGCATGACTTCGCGCATCGGATCGTCGAGCACTTGCACCTCGCTCACATCCGAACGGGGGACGCTGATGTTGCGAAGCAGCCCGAGGATCTTCTCAGCCGGAGCCAGTCGGACTTCGAGCTTCTCTTCGGATAGGTGCACGCGCATCGCGGGAAGGGTAACCAAGTGTTAGGGCGACCCGACTCGGGAAGACCCGATTCCCATCGCCAAATCAAACGCAGCCAGAAGGGAGTTCCAGCCATGGAGTCCTCCATCCAGGCAAGTCAACCGAGAGTGCTCGTCGTAGAGCACAAGACATCCATCACCCAACCGTTGCTCGACGCAGTCTCCGAGCGAGCGCGTCGCGGCCCGTGCGCGTTCGTGCTGCTTGTGCCCAACACGACTCACGGCCTGCACAAGGTGGTGGACCCGAACGATCAAGGCGCCGGCGAGGCGCGCCACATGCTCGATCGGGCGCTTCCCGCGCTGAGCGCGGCGGCCGGAGTGGAAGTGGAAGGCTTGATCGGCGATCCCGACCCTGTGGCGGCCATCGAAGACGCCATCAACCTGCACGGCTTCGACGAGATCATCATCTCCACGCCAAGTCCACGCCTGGCACGCCTGCTGAGACTCGACCTGGCGAGCAAGGTGTCCGGGATGGGCATACCGGTGACGACCGTGGGCTCCTCCCATGAGTCCCATGCCGTGGCCGCGGCATGATGGCCGCATGATCGGAGATCGCGCGAGGCGGCACCCGAGACCGCGCCGACGATCGTCTGTAGACCTTCCGTCTGCGGCCAGCGACAGTGTCGTCCATGGAGTCCGTCCGTGAGCAGTTCGCCGCCAACCTACGCAACCACCGAAGGCGAGTCGGGCTCTCCCAGGAGGCGCTCGCCGACGTGTGCGACCTGCATCGAACCGAGATCAGCTTGCTGGAGCGTTGCAAGCGCTCACCGCGCCTCGAGACGATCGTGATCCTCGCTCGAGGCCTCGAGCTCGCCTCGCCCGCCGAGCTGCTCGAGGGGATCAGCTAGAGGCTGCCAGATGTCACAGCTCGAGCCGGTCGAAACTGGAGGCCGCTCGCGTCACGAACACGTAATCGCCGATCCGGTGGATCAAGCCCGCCGCGTGCAGACTTGCCAGCCCGTCGATCACCTCCAGCCGAGAGGCGCTGAGTTGGCATACGACCTCCTCCACCGCCCACAGGCTTCCCGCTTCGAAGTTCAAGAGCAGACCCAGGATCGCACCCTCCGTCTGCCTCTCCTGATCTGCCATGACGCAGCTACCGCGTCCGCCCATTTGTACGGCCCTCCTTTGCGCCGGGCCTCGACCGCCACACCTGGCGGCTGCCAAGCCTGCCCTTTCCGTAGACGCCGACAAAGCTACTCAGCCATGCGGACAGTATTCGCGAACGTGTGTTCCCATTCGATTCGGGTGGGTGAGCCCGGTATTCGTTGAGTGAGCCCGATGGGCCCTGGCTAGGGGGCGGAGGAGGGCAGCGCGGCACGAACCGCGGTCATGTCTTCGCCGAATAGAGAAATTCCTGTTCGCCCATCTGACAGTCGAAGAGCGCGTTCGGCAGACCCGTGAGCGTACCCTCCGTTCCGCACCTGAATCCTGCCTGCGTAAAGCGACCTTCGCCGGCACCGAAGCGCATCGTGTTCGTTTCCGCGATGATCGGACTCGCCACAGCACAGGTCATGTGGATCACTTTGACTTCGGTTGCCATGCCCGCTTTGTCGGTGAGCGGCACGTCCGGACACGCGGTCTGCGGCTGGACCGTTCCCACATACCTACCCGCGCAGATGTCGATGTAGGAGTTGGGGTTGAACGTCTGCCCGTACTTGGGGAAGTACCACTCGATCGCGTTGTAGGAGGCGTGGCCACGGCAAGTGCCCAGATGGAACGCCACGACGCGCGCTCCGGACGTAGGCGCGTTGCTTGCCACAGAGGTCCCGGGCCACACGTACTCGGCCTCGCCTTCGCCGATCGCCTGGCTGCCGCCCCAGCCACTCCAGTGGACGTGCTCCACGCTCCCGGTCGGGTCGCCACCGTTGAAGATGCGCGTCGGGCGGACCTTGCCATATCCGGCCTGATCGGGACCCCACGACCTGCCGAGTCGCGGCGTCCGCCTCGCCTGCGTGGCGAGCACACTGAAGTCACGGGCTGACGGCGGGGTCGGCAGCTCGAGTTCGAGAACGACAGCGGATGGCGCACGGGAGGGCGAAGCCGAGACGCTCGATACCACGCCAAGCAATGCGCCCGTGACCGCAAGTCCTGCCAGGGCCGTCCCGCGACAGCGCCCGACGCGAAGGACGGCCGCCCAGCGCACGCCGGGACCGCCGTGCGACTTCCGCCAAGCTGTCTCGTATCCGCGGCTCACCAAGCGTTCCTCCGTCGAGCGGCCCATCGGCGACGGGCTCCCGAACTGTACCGTCCCCCTCCAACCAGCACGCGATCGGGTATCAGCACACTGCCGTGCTGGTGGAACTTTCGCCCCTTGGATCGCCACGCGCCGAGCGATCTGACGCCAGGTATTACTTGCTAGTATTACCCCATGAGGGTCACCCAGAAGGGGCAGGTCACGATTCCACTACAGGTCCGCCAGGTACTTGGCATTCATCCGGGCAGCAACGTGGATTTCCAGCTGGATGAGCACGGTGCCCGCCTGCTCATTGACCGCGATCACGCGGCCGAGGAGATCAGTCGGATACGTGGTGCCGGTCAAGGTGAGATGACCACCGAGGAGATCCTTGCTCTGACCCGCCGTTGAGCGATACGCACTTGGAGACGTTTGTCGACAGCAGCGTCCTACTTGACCTCTTCACCGAGGACCCGCGCTGGCTTGCCTGGTCGCAGGAGCAGCTCACAAGCGCCGCTCAGCGAGGAGCGCTCGTCCTCAATGCCGTTGTCCTTGCCGAGATCGCCCCGCGGTTCCCCCTTGTCGAGGAACTACATACTTCTCTTCCATCGATGGCGCTAGTTGAGGAGATGCCGCTTGCCGCCTCATTCCTCGCCGGCCACGCCCACGCCGCCTACCGGCGCGCAGGTGGAACTCGTGAGGCCGTCCTGCCGGATTTCCTGATCGGCGCTCACGCCGCCGTGACCGGTCGCCCGCTGCTCACACGCGACCCTCGCCGCATAGCCACCCACATCCCCGGCGCCACGCTCATCGCCCCGTGAGCCGAGCGCAGCATGAACAAGAGTCAAGCAAGAGATGCTTACGAGCCGTCGCTGCGCCTTGCCAGGCTGAAACGCCACTGACTGTTCGTGTATCAGTCGTCCCGAGAGCTCATCGACGCGTACGCGCATTGCGCTGACCGCCGCGACGCCGAAGGGCAAGTTCGACTACTGCGGCACTGCGTCGGCGTTCGCTGGTGTGTGCGGTCGTAGTCCTTCGAGTAGGGCTGTGAGTAGGCTCAACCTGGGCGAATTCGCGCTACCCCGCGCGGGGCACGTACAGCGTGGATTTCTCGGTGTCAGTAGCCGAGCCGGGTCAGCTGGCGATCGCACTCGATTCTGGGAGCGGAATGGTCGAATTGCCCTATACGGTGTATGGGCGGGCGACCGGTACAAGTCAGATCGCCGGCGATGCACTCATCACCACCAGCGCCGCGAGCTCGAAGGTCGAGCTTCGCAACCCGGCGGGAAACACTCCGGCGCTCACGATCACACCGCTCGCCGGAGGCACGCATCCCGCCGTTGCTTTCCATCGTGATCCAACAACTGGGCTGACACGAGTCATCGCTGCTATCGGTGACGGGGAAATATTTCTTCGTTGCGGATTTCCTGCGAGCCGTACTGCAGGGCGACGTTCTTGCACTCAGGGACAGAGTTGAAGTTGGGGCTCGTTGAGCTGAGGAACGGATAGGCGATCGACGCGGAGTTAGTCTGTCCGCTGTCGAGATGCCCAAACAGGTGCCCTACCTCGTGCGTCATCGCATCGCAAAACCACTGGAAGGATTCGTCGTCCTGATGCCAGCTTCCCCATAGCGAGGCGTTTATTGTGATCGTGCACTTCTGCACTTCAGTCCACATCTCAACAACGGAATTCGCGGGTTCGGGGCTCGTGACCGTTTCGTAGTTGGAGTTGGGAAGTTGATGGGCACTGGTCACGATCGTAGGCGTCCCGCAGGCTGGTACGCCGTGCCAGTACCGCTCGGCGAGCTTCAATGAAAGCGCCACCGGGTTTGTCGTCGGCGCGCGAGACGGGCCGCTGTGAGCGCTGGCTGACGCGGGCAGGAGCAGCGTCGTTGCGAGGACTACCGGAAGCAGGAGACGAGCCATGCCTTACATGCTGAGGCCGGCGAGCGCCTTGTTCTTCCTCCGAGGAGGGTGGTCTTGGGGGGAGTGGCGGGGGGAGCCGGGGTGAGGCGGGGCTCACCCTTGCGCCGATTGCTGCCGATGAAGACATACGCGCTGGCCCACGTCTGGGCCGCCTATGCCGTCACATACCCCCATCACCGTAGTTCTCGCCCACTTCGACGATCTATTCGCCGGGGGTCTGCGCAAGCTGATCGATAGTGATCCGAGTCTCCTGGTTGTTGCTGCCGATGTACAGCACCGGCGAATCGGAGTCGTGCTGCGCGCTCACCATCCAGACGTGGCGATCCTCGATATCGGCGCCCTGACGAAGTTGGCTGAGGTGCGCGAGCTCAGCAGTTCCCATCCCACGACCCGGCTCCTCCTGCTCGGGCACGATCCCGCGCCGGTCGAGTGCGCGCAGGCGCTTGCGTTCGGAGCGAGTGCCTGCCTCGGCGGGGACACGCAGTCGCGTGATGTGATCAACGCGATCCACCTCGCGTCGCGGGGACTGCAGGTGATTCCCCGCGCGCCGGCAGGCTCGCACGCTCCGGTCGCGCTGGGTGTGGGCCTACTGACCAAGCGTGAGGCCGAAGTGCTTCCCCTGCTCCAGCAAGGTCACTCAAACGCACAGATCGCTCTCGCCCTGGGGGTGAGTGTCGAGACGGTCCGCACCCACGCACGCAACATCTACCGCAAGCTCGGGGTTCGCACCCGTCGCGAGCTGGCTGCGCCGTCCGCACCTGAAGCAGGTCAGCAACCCAACCAGGCCACGCGCTCCCCACGGGCACGGACGCTCACGCCTCATCGACGCCCTCGGCGCGGACATGGAGTACGACACCCCTAAAGGCGCCTCTCTCGATCCGGGCCACCGTAGCCATCGTGAACGCATCGGGATTAGATCGTGCGCAAAATCGTGCTCGACATTTGCGACTTGCTCGCGTGCGGCTCATGCTATGGCGGCAACCTGTCGATGAAATAACAGGTCGAAAGCGACCGGGGAGCCATTCCCCTTCTATCGCGGCGAGTCAAAGCCGCAGTCAGGAGACGCCCTATGAACAGCGGCGTCCCACCGATGCATGAGTCGCCCTTCTGCGACTCCCTCGCAGGAAATCGCCGTCCCCACATGCGGGCCGGCGGCAAGATGTTTCGAGTAGGGCTAGTCCTGGTGGGAGTGCTGTCCAGCCTCCTGCTGGCGAGCAGCGCCCTGGGCGCCACCGCCACTGTGGGCTTGGGGTCGGCCGCACCGTTTTCGGTGTTGGGTGGTTCAACGGTCACCAACACCGGCCCCACGACGATGTTCGGCGACCTGGGGCTATATCCCGGCACGTCGGTGACCGGTGAACCGCACGTACTTGGTCAGACCTACGTAAATGACCAGGTCGCGATCGAAGCGAAGAGCTCCCTCACGACCGCCTACAACGAAGCCGCCTCTCGTCCAACCAACGGCTCGGCCGGGACCGACCTCGCCGGCCAGGCAT
>DATHNH010000223.1:0-15400 GCA_035486255.1 Solirubrobacteraceae bacterium
CCTATTCGATGATTTTGTAGGCCTCAGTCCGCCGATTTACACAAACGTCTTTACCCGACGACAACAGCGCACAGATCACATATGAACGCTCTTATCAAACGCGAAAGCCCAGCATCCATGCGATATTCGCGTCCCGTGCCAAAGGCCGGCGATCATATGACATCACCGTCACATGGTGGAGAGAGGCGTTCATCGCCTGAACGGAGATAGCGACGATCGGCCCATTGTGGGAATAGGTGTGATTACCCATCATCGATGCACGCAAACCCTGCAGACACGGATTCTCAGGGAAAAATATCCACCGCCAACCACGGGGAAAATTATGCATCGCCGCCTAAACGTCAAGGATGGACACGTAGGCTTTCGTCGCCGTACGACTCTGGACGATTCGCCGGAGACAGCACGTGAAACACGCCTCGCGATAGCACGCACCAAGGAGGGGGACCGTGACGCGTTGCGGTTTCTCTATACGCGCTACTCGGACAACGTCTACGGCTACATCTGCAGCATCGTGCGCGATGAGCAGGAGGCCGAGGACCTCACCCAGCACGTATTCATGAAGCTGATCACCGTGATCGTGCAGTACCAAGATCACGGCATCCCCTTCACCGGTTGGCTGCTGCGCCTCTCGCGCAACGTCGCACTCGACCACCTGCGCCGACGGCGTCCGATGCCGACCGAGGAGGTGTTCGGCGCCAACGAGCACATCGACGAGGACTCACGCGACCGCGCGCGGGATCTGCACAGCGCGCTTGCGTCGCTGCCCGAAGAGCAGCGCGATGTGATGGTCATGCGCCACGTCGTGGGCCTCTCCCCGCCTGAGATAGCCGAGCAGATGGGTCGTACCGAGAGCTCTGTCCACGGCCTGCACCATCGTGGCCGCAGGGCCCTGCAGGAAGAGCTGCGCCGGCTCGGATCCTCGCCGTCTGTCGCCTACGGTCAGTTGAGCGCGGCATGTTGACCCCGGAGAGCGCCGACACAACCGGCAAGCGTGCGTCCGTGCCGTTTACGCGCCTGGACAACGCCGACCCGGAGTTGCTTGAGGAGCTCATGGGAGCGGTGCGCGATGTCGCGGAGCGCGGGGCCTTCACGCTCGGCGAGCAGGTCGAGGGCTTCGAGCGCGAGTTCGCCGCCTACTGCGAGACCGACTTCGCGATCGGCGTCTCCTCCGGTACCGAGGCGCTTGCGCTCGCTTTGCGTGCCTTGGAGATCGGGCCCGGCGACGAGGTGATCGTGCCAACCAACTCGTTCATCGCCACAGCCGAGGCGGTGAGCGCGGTCGGGGCCACCCCGGTCCTTGTCGACGTCGACCCCGACTCGCATCTGATCACCGCGGAGATCGTCGCGGCCAGCCTCACGCCAAGGGTGCGCTGTGTGATTCCCGTGCACCTGTTCGGCGCGACGGTCGACCTCGATCCGATCCTGGAGATCACGCGCGAGGCCGGCATCCACGTGATCGAGGACGCCTGCCAAGCCCACGGTGCCCGCTACAACGGTCGCCGTACCGGAACCATCGGAGTACTTGGTTGCTTCAGCTTCTATCCGACCAAGAACCTCGGTGCTTGGGGTGACGGTGGGGCGATCGTCACGGCCGTCCCTGAGCTGGACGAACGCATTCGGCTGTTGCGCGCGCACGGCGAGCGTCCGCGCTACCACCACCGCGTCGTGGGCACCACGGCACGGCTGGACGCACTACAGGCCGCCGTGCTACGTCGCAAGCTCGCACGCTTGGACGACTGGAACGACGCCCGTCGCCGTCTGGGCTCGGAGCTGCGTGCCCGTCTGAGCGGCTTGACCGACGGGGAAGCAGGTGAGTCGATCGAGCTCGTCGAGCTGCCGTTTGCCGAGGCCGATCACGTCTACCACCTGTTCGTGGTGCGCAGTGCCAACCGCGATGCGCTGCGTGCCCATCTCGAGCGCCAGGGAGTCGCCTCGGCGATCCACTACCCCACGCCGATCCACCGCACCGAAGCCTACGCGCACCTCGGTCTGGGACGGGGAAGCCTGCCGGTGAGCGAGCGACTGTCCGAGCAAATCTGCTCGTTGCCACTGTTCCCAGCGATGAGCGACGACGAGCTTGACCAGGTTTCGCAAGCAATGCTCAGTTTCGCAAAAGACGGCGCAGTCGCCCAACGTTGATCGAATATATGACTTCGACTTCCACACCCAGAGGCGATAACGATGTTTGATTCGTGGAACACAACGGTAGATGGACTACGACGCAATCGTCGTATCGTGCCGCGCGAGATGCCGATCGGCGCCGCGATCGTAGGGTGTGGCTATTGGGGCCCGAACCTTGCTCGCAACCTGGCCGAGCGCTCGGAGTTCCAGCTACAAGCGGTGTGCGACCGCGATCCGGCCCGCCTCGGCGCGCTGGCTAGCCGTCACCCCGACGCGCTCGCGCTGGGGGACTTGGAGGAAGTGCTTTGCGACGACTCGATCGAGGCCGTCGTGGTCGCCACTCCGCCAAAGACTCACCACGCGATCGTCAAGCAGATACTGGAAGCAGGCAAGCACGTGCTCGTGGAGAAGCCGCTCGCCACGCGATTGGAAGACGCCCAGGAGCTTGCCGATATCGCCGAGGACTCTGAGCTCGTGCTGATGCCGGGTCATACTTTCATCTACAGTCCCGCGGTCAACGCAGTGCGCGATCTGATTCAAGATGGCACTGTCGGTGACATTCACTTTGTCACCTCCGCGCGCATGAATCTGGGTAAGTACCAGAGCGACGGCGTCGTCTGCGACCTCGCGCCGCACGACCTCTCGATCCTGCTCTACTGGCTCGACCAGCCTGTCGTCGGGATCGCCGCATCGGGCAGCAGTGTCTTCAAGCAGGACGTGCCCGAGACCGCATTCTTGACACTTACATTCGCTGGAGGCTCCAGCGCCAACGTTCAGATCTCCTGGTTGGCGCCGTGCAAGGTTCGCCAGATGATCGTCGTGGGCAGCAAGCGCATGATCCAATACGACGACACTGCCTCCGACGAGCCGATCCGCGTATACGACCGCGGCATCGACGAGGGGCCACCCCCGGCCAACTTCGGCGAGCACCAGCTCATCTACCGCACCGGTGACGTGGTCAGCCCGCGCGTGCAGCCTCAGGAGCCTCTCAGCCTGGAGCTGCAGGACTTCGCGCGGGCGATCCGCACAGGCTCCGAACCGCGCTCGAACGTGGCGCTGGGCCTGGACATCGTCGCCCTGGTCGAGCTCGCGAGCGAGTCGATGCGCACCAATGGCATGCCGCTCGCACTTGCCCCGCGCCTCGAGCGCGCCGCCGCCTGACTCAACTCCAGCGGGGCGTCTTGGTCAAAGATCTGGCGCCCCGCTTCTGCACACGTCAGGCTCCAGGGCTGCATGCTATTGACATGTTATCATCTAAATAGCATGTCATCGATGATCCAGATCCGCAACATTCCCGACGAGCTGCATCGCGACTTGAAGGTTCGTGCCGCGCAGACAGGAATGACGCTCTCCGACTATCTACTGGCGGAGCTTCGCGCTTTGGCGGTACGCCCGACGATGCGGGAGTGGCTTGCCGGCAGCGAGCGGTGGGAGCCGGTGGAGGTCGCAGAGTCCCCTGCGGCGGCGCTTGCAGCCGAGCGCGACCGCAGCTCGTCAGCGTGATCGTCGCGGACGCGGGCGCTATCGCCGAGCTGCTGCTTGCACGGCCGCTGGCGAGCGCAGTTCGCACTGCCCTCGCGCCACAACCAGAGCTGCACGTACCCGAGCATTTCCACGTCGAGGTGCTCTCGGTTTTGCGTCGTCACGCGATTCGCGGAGAGCTACACGGGCGCCGAGCCGACGAGGCTCTTGGCGCGCTTCGCGATCTGCGGGTACTGACCTATCCGGTGATAGAGCTCGCGGATGCGATATGGCACTTGCGCGACCAATTGACCGCGTACGATGCCGCCTACCTGGCTCTTGCACGGCGCCTGAATGTAGGGCTTCTCACCCTTGACAACGGGCTTGCGAAAGTGGCCGCTGCGCAAGGACACCTGATAGCTCTGTAGGCCCCAGCGTCGCCAAATGCCACAGGCGCCATTTGGCCTGAGTCCGCTCGGCCTAACCAGAGAAGCGCACAGGCACTGCCGCGAACCACCGTCCAACCCTACCGAGGCCCTTGCCGGCCGGCAGGATGCGCTGGAGGATCGAGCGCTGACTGCTCCAGCTCTCCGGAAACCCAAAGCGCAACGTCAACAGATAAGGAGGTATTGCGAGGAGTCCAACCGCGGCCAGCCAAAGGATTGCCGGGGTGTCGATCGCGCTCAAGCCGATGCTCACCGGCAGAGCGACCACAACCAGGCCCACGCAGGAGAGCGAGGCCGGGGCTATGTCACTCAACAGTCTTGGTATCGGACGTTCTTGTGATTCATTCAGCATCATCACGTACGCTACGACCAGGAACAACGTGTGCACCACCGCCGCGTCGATCGCGACAGCCACGATTCCGTAGCGCACGACCACCAGCACCGTAAGGCCATAGACGAGGAAGTGCGCTATGCCATAGCCCAGCAGCGCGCGCGCGCGGCCCGTTGCCATGAACACCGTGCCGACGGCGTCGACGACAAGCGTCGAGGCCCCGCCCAAGGCGAGAATCTGGACCGGCACGACCGCCGGGGCCCACTGCGCGCCGAACAGGAACGGGACGAGCACGGGGGCTGTGATCGTCAGCAGCACGAGCAGCGGAAACAGCAGGATCGTCAGGGTGCGCACCATCTGGCGATACAACTGGCTGAGCTCGGCGGCGCTGCGCGTACGCGCCAAGACCGGGAAGCCCACCTGGCTCATCACGACGCTGATCTTGCTCTGATATTCGACTGAGAGGGTGTAGGCGCGGAAGTAGAAGCCGGTCTGTAGCGCACCCAGACGCGCGCCGATGATCGCGTAGTCGACGTTGCTGAAGCCGATCCAGCTGACCGACGCAAGGGACACCGGCAGGCCGTAGCTCAGCAGCTCGCGTGCAGCCTTGCGATGCAAGCGGGGCGCCGGCGGTGGCGCGCTGACCCAAGCAATGATGCCCGTTGCCAGCGAGCCGGCGAGTACGCCCAACACCAGCGCCTCGCCGCTCAGGCCCGCCAGAGCAAGGCCGATGCAAACGACGACGCGTGCGACCGTGCTGAGCACTTCGATCTCGCTCAGTCGCCTGAACGCCATGTTTCGGCGCAAGGTGGCTGTTGGCACGGTGCTGAGCGCCGAGACCAAGCACAACGGCGCCATCAGGCGCACGAAGAAGGCCGTGCGCTCGCCGAAGATCGGGGCGACGATCACGCTTGCCGCGATCAATGTGATCGCGGCCAGCGCGAGGCCGGCGAGCAAGCCGAGCGCCATCCCGGTCTGCTGGTGCTCGCGGTCGATTGTTTTGCGTTGGACGAGAGCGCTGCTCAAGCCTCCGGCCACCATCAGGTAGGCCACTTCCTGGGCGATCAGAGCAATCGCGTAACGGCCGAATTCCGCGGGTACGATCAGCCGCGCGAGGATCACGATCGAGCCGAGCTGCAGGATCTCGACGGTGGGACGGGCGATCGCCGACCAGCGCACCCCGTGCGCGGCGGCATCGCGAAGCTCGTTGGCAGCTCGATCGTCGGCCACCGCCTGCTGCTCAGCCGTCACCGGCAGATCGGCCGACGTGGACTGCTCAGCCCGCGTGGACTGCTCAGCCGACGTGGACTGCTCAACTGGCGTGGACTGCTCGTCCCCCGTGGACTGCTCGGCCGTCACAACCACCTCGGCCGTCATGGTCTCACCGTGAGGCCGGCGAGACCAGGGTGCGCCTGATCGAGACCAGCCTCTCGGCAAACAAGCGGCGATAGCGATCTGGCATCGAGAGGACCAACACCCAGGCGAGCAGGCGCGGCGAAAGCCGCTGGCGCAGGGCGGCCACAAACGTCGCTCGCGCCTCCCGCGGGCGGTCTTCGTCGCTCAGCTGCCGCGCGATATTCGACAGATCGCGCGCCTTCACCCTGCGCACCAGTCGCGCGTCCCCGACGAGGTCGGCATGCCAGCCATGCGCCACGTACTCGGCTCTGTGCATGCGCAGCAGGTTGCCCGAGACCTGGTGCTCGTGGGTGCGGTAGTTGATCAGCACGCGCGGGTCGTAGAAGAAGACGGCGCCGGCCGAGACGGCGCGCAACCAATAGTCGTAGTCCTCGCAATCGAGCCCTTCCACGAACGGCCCCAGCCGCTGGTGCATGCTGCGCCTGACCATCGTCGTGCCCGAGCACACGAAGTTCGCGCGGTACAGCTGCTTGGCGAACCTCTGTCGATCGAGGATGCCGGCGCCTGAGTAGGGCGCGCGCGGGCCTTCACTGCCGCCGAAGAAGCGGGCGCCGCCGAAGGCGATGTCGACCTCGGGGTGGACGAGGATCGTCTCGAATTGGCGCTCGAGCTTGTCGAGCTCCCAGATGTCATCGGCGTCGCACTTGGCCATGTAGTCGCAGCTTGCCTCCTCAAAGCAGCGGTTCATCGCTCCCGCCACGCCGAGGTTGCCCTGTCTCACGACGCGAATCTCGCCGCGGAAGCGCTCCAGCTCTCCCAGCGTCCCGTCGGTCGAGCCGTCGTCGACCACGATCACCTCCTCGGGAGGATGCGTCTGTGAGAGGATCGCCGTTAGCGCCTCGGCCACATAGCGCTCGGTGTTGTAGACCGGCATCACCGCGCTGATCGTCGGCCTCTTCAAGGCAGCACCGGGTCGCGTCCGCCGCGCAGAGCGTCGATCGCACGACTTAGGGACGTCACTGCGCGCCCGGCGCGTTCGCGCACACCGCTCGGCAAGCCGAGGATGGCCACCCATGCGAGCGCCCTGGCGTTTGCGGGCGACGCGCTGCGGTAGCCACGTCGCAACGACTTGCGAAACGCCTGGCGCGCCTCGCGCGGGCGGCCTGCGTCCACAAGCTGCCTCCCGATCCTGAAGAGATCGTCGGCGATCGCGCGATCGCTCACGTCGGCTTCGTACATTCGCCGCACTTGATCGCCGCACTCGTCCATCCAAGCTGTGCGCCCTGTGAGGTTGTTCTCGTGCTGGCGCCAGCTCAGCAGTGGACGCGGGTCGTAGTAGAAGCTTGCACCGGCTCGCAGGCAGCGAAACCAGTACTCGTGGTCGTCGGCGCCAAAGTTCTCGATGAACGGGCCAAGACGCTCGAACAGAGCGCGGCGGATGAGCACCGAGGGCGCGCAGATGCAGCACTGCCGGTAGAGGGCATCCTTCAGCGCGCCGCTGTCGAGCACGCCGACGCCCGGCGGGCGCGAGTACTCCCCCTCGCTGCGCCCAAACAGCACGGCGTGGCCGCACAGCACATCCACCTGCGGGTGCGACCGGATCGCCTCGAGCTGCCACTCGAGCTTGTGAGGCTCCCAGATGTCGTCGGCGCCGCAGAGCGCCACGAAGTCGCCACTGGCTTCGCGAAAGGCGGTGTTGAACGCAGCCGGACAGCCTCCGTTTGGCCGGCGCACAACACGGATGCGCCCGGCAAAGCGCTCGAGCTCGCGTGCTGTCCCGTCCGTCGACCCGTCGTCGACGACGATCACCTCGTGGGGGGGGTTGGTCTGATCGAGGATCGATTCCACTGCCTCGGCGATGAAGTGCTCCGCTTGATAGGCCGCCACGACGGCCGAGATGGTTGGATTCCGAGCGTTGGTCATATCGCTGTATGAACGTGGCACGGCAAGCGATTCTCGCGTGTTGACCTCACGGTCTACATACGTGTCGACCTCGTGGTCTACGTCGTTCTTGCGCGAAAGGTGGTCATGTCGATGAGCGTTGTTGGGTCATGAGCGCGATCACCCACAACAGCCGGCGAGGCTGGTTGCGATGAGGGGCAAAGCCCGCCTCGGCGACGCGCTCCGCGTGGCCAGGATCTGGAAGTACCGCGCACTCTCTACGTGCGAGCACGTGAACGGCACCCCCGTGGTGTTGCAGCCCGTTCTCTTTCTCGGCAACGGAACGATCACGCTGGGCCATGGCGTCGAGTTCGGCTGGCCCCGGTCCATGCAGTTCTACAGCGGCTACTCGCACGTCGAGGCGTCGACGCCGCAGGCCACCATCGAGTTCGGCGACGGCGCCCAGGTGAACAACAATGCCTTCATCAAGAGCGAGGGCCCGGGCATCCGCATCGGCGCAAACGCTCTGCTCGGTTCTTGCGTCGAGATTCTCGACAGCGATTTCCACGAGCTACATCCAGATCGCCGCCGAGGCGGTCGGCCGAGCATGGCTCCCGTCGAGCTTGGCGAGAACGTCTTCATCGGCGACGGCGTGAAGATCCTCAAGGGTGTGAGCATCGGCGCCCATTCGGTGATCGGAGCCGGCAGCGTGGTCACCAAGTCGATCCCCGCAGGAGTGATCGCGGCCGGCAATCCGGCCCGCGTGATCGGTGAGCTGCCGCACGAGGACCAACCGCCCCTGCCGGGTACGGAGCACTGGCAAATTCAGCTGCACGTGGAAAATCCCGCGCCCTTGACCGTTGAATGTTCATGAGGAGTCGAAGAGATGCTTGCTGAACGCGCTTTGATCACCGGCGGAGGAGGAGCCGTCGGCTCGAATATCGCCGACCAACTCGTACGGGCGGGGGCACGGGAGATTGTCGTGCTCGACAACTTCGTACGCGGTCGTCGTGACAATCTCGCATGGGCCATCGAGAACGGACCGGTGCGACTCGTCGAAGGCGACATCCGCGACCGCGAGCTGGTCGGCGAGCTGACACGCGGTATCGACGTCGTCTTCCATCAGGCCGCCCTGCGCATCACTCAGTGCGCTGCGGAACCGCGTCTGGCGCTCGAAGTGATGGTGGACGGAACCTACAACGTGATCGAGGCTGCCCTGAAGGAGAAAGTGCGCAGGATCGTCGCCGCCTCCTCGGCCTCGGTGTATGGCCTGGCCGAGCAGTTCCCCACCGAGGAGTCTCATCACCCCTACGCCAACGACACGCTCTACGGTGCCGCCAAGACCTTCAACGAGGGCCTGCTACGCAGCTTCAACTCGATGCAAGGGCTCGATTACGTTGCCCTTCGCTACTTCAATGTGTACGGACCGCGCATGGACATCCACGGGGTCTACACCGAGGTGCTCGTGCGCTGGATGGAGCGCATCGAATCAGGCGAACCGCCCTTGATCCTCGGCGACGGCTCACAGACGATGGACTTCATCTACATCGGTGACGTCGCCCGCTCGAACGTGCTTGCCGCCTCTGCGGACGTCAGCGACGAAGTGTTCAACGTCGCCAGCGGCAGCGAGACAAGCCTGCTCGAGCTCGCCCAGATGCTGATCGAGGTGATGGGAGCCGATGTCGAGGTCGAACACGGCCCCGAGCGCTCGGTCAACAAGGTTCCACGGCGTCTGGCCGACACGCGCACAGCGCGCGAGCGGCTGGGCTTCGAGGCCGAGGTCGATCTGGAAGAAGGCCTGCGTCTGTTGGTGGATTGGTGGCGCGCCGAACGCGCTTCGACCGCCTCGCCCACGCTCAGCGCCACGCCGTGATGGAGATCCCGATCACGCGTCCGCACCTTGCGGGCGACGAGCAGGAGGCAGTCGCCGAGGTGATCGCCTCTGGCTGGATCTCCCAAGGTCCACGGGTGCGAGCTTTCGAGGAGGCTTTCGCGGAGCGCGTCGGCGCCGCCGACGCGGTCGCCACCACGAGTTGCACGACCGCCCTCTCGCTGGCACTCCACGTCTCAGGCGTGGGCCCCGGTGACGAGGTGATCGTGCCTTCACTGTCTTTCATCGCGACCGCCAATGCCGTTTGGCACTGTGGAGCGCAGCCGGTCTTCGCCGACATCGACCCGCGCACCTACAACCTCGACCCGGCCGCCGCCGAGCGGGCGATCACGCCCCGCACGAAGGCGATCATGCCCGTGCACCAGGTGGGCCTCCCGGCCGACATGGACGCGTTTCTGTCACTTGGCCGGCGCCATGGAGTGGCGATCGTCGAGGACGCCGCCTGCGCGATCGGCGCTAGCTACAAGGAGCGCCCGATCGGTTCGCTGGGGCCGCTCGCCTGCTTCTCGTTGCATCCGCGCAAGGTGATCACCACCGGCGAGGGCGGAATCATCGCCGTGGCAGATCCCGAGGTCGCGGAACGGCTGCGGCGCCTACGCGCGCACGGCATGGATACCTCCGACCTTGCCCGCCACTCCGCTCGCGACATCGTCGTCGAGGCCTATCCGGAGCGTGGCTGGAACAGTCGCATGACCGACATGCAGGCCGCGCTCGGTCTCTGTCAGCTACGGGTGCTCGACAAGATTCTGGAGCGGCGGCGCCTGCTTGCCGAGCGCTATACGGCGGCGCTCGAGCGGATGCCGCAGCTCGAAGCTCCCTACGATCCGCCGTACGCGACACGCACCTGGCAGTCCTATTGCGTCCGTGTCGGACCTGATGCTCCCTTGCAGCGCACCGAGCTGATGCGCAGCCTGCTACAGGATGGCATCGCCACGCGCCGCGGCGTGATGGCAATCCACGAAGAGGCCTCCTATGCGGATAGACCGACCGACGGGCCTCAGCTCGATCTTCCGCACACCGAAGCGGCAACCCGAGAGACGCTGATGCTGCCGCTGTTTCCCGACCTCACCGAGGATCAACAGGACTACGTGCTGGAGCGGCTCGAGGCCTGCATGCTCGCGCTCGCCGCATGAGCGTTGTGCGCATGCCGGCCGTCATCTACGGCAGCGCGCGAACCCGCGTTCGAAGAGACGAAAGTTGGCGACGCCCAGCGCGTTTCTTGGTTGTGGCAAGCACTGCGATCGACCAACACACCGCCCCACACGGTGGCAGCGGCGTCGTACCGCGGAGCGCACTGGACGCGACCGCGAACCGGCCGGCCGAAGGTCGACTGCTGGACATCGGCTGCAGGGTGCTCGACATAGTCGGCGCAGCGATCCTGTTGGTGGCACTTGCCCCCCTGCTTGGCTTGATCGCGATCCTCGTGCGCCTGGACTCACCCGGCTCGCCAATCTTTCGCCAGAGCCGCGTCGGGCGCAACACCGTGCCATTCACCGTCAACAAGTTCCGCACGATGCACGATGGCGTTCCACCCGACCGCCACCGTGACTTCGTGCTCGGACTGATCGCGGGCGAGCATCGCGAGCACACTTCGCCCGGCCCGCATTTCAAGATGACCGAGGATCGGCGCGTGACGCGCTTCGGCCGAGCTTTGCGGCGCTCGAGCCTCGACGAGCTGCCACAGCTGTGGAACGTGTTGCGCGGCGAGATGTCGCTGGTCGGACCGCGACCGGCTATTCCATACGAGGTCGAGCACTACCCCCCGCACTGGTTTGCCCGCTTCGCGGTCAAGCCGGGAGTCACCGGCTTGTGGCAGGTCAATGGCCGCTCCACGGTGACGCTGGAGGAGATGGTACGCCTGGACGTCGAATACGCGCGCCGGCGCTCTCTGTGGCTGAACATTGCGATTTTGGTACGTACCGTACCGGCAGTCCTGAGCGGAAGAGGAGCATCATGAAGACGGGCCGACTATCTCTGACGGGGCTACTGCTGGCCGCCACCACCACCCTGATCGCCTGTCTTGGGATGCTTGCGACAAGCTCGCCGGCGCTGGCTGTGACCGACGAATGTGCCTCGGCGCCCAACCCGATCGTCTGCGAGAACGCGCTGCCCGGCGATCCGCCAAGCGACTGGGAGGTGGAAGGCGTCGGCTCCAGCACGATCCAGGGCTATGCCACCTCGATGAGCGTCAACGTCGGCGAAACCGAGTCCTTCAAGATCAGCACGCCCTCGACCAAGTACCACATCGACATCCTGCGCCTCGGCTACTACGGCGGCGACGGAGCGCGCATGGTGCAGGCCGGCATCAAACCGACCGCCACGCTTCCTCAGAAACAGCCCGCTTGTCTTACGAGCTCCGCCACCGGCCTGATCGACTGTGGCAACTGGGGCGTCTCGGCATCGTGGACGGTTCCGAGCAACGCTGTCTCAGGCGTCTATATCGCCCACCTCGTTCGCGAAGACGGCAGCGGCGAAAGTCAGATTCCGTTTGTCGTGCGCAACGACTCCAGTCACTCCGAAGTCCTGCTGCAAACCTCCGATGCCACCTGGGAGGCTTACAACGACTACGGCGGCAACAGCCTCTATACGTGCACGGTTGCCTGCCCGCCCGGCGAACCGGAAGCCTACAAGGCCGCCTACGCGGTCTCCTACAACCGACCGTGGGAGGGCTCGTTCGCCGTGGACGGTGGCGCTTCCTACCTTTACTACGCCGAGTTCCAGATGATCTACTGGCTGGAGAAGAACGGCTATAACGTCAGCTACACCAGCGAGGCCAACGTCGACCAGAACGGCGCGCTGTTGAAGAACCATAAGCTGTTCATCTCCAGCGGCCATGACGAGTACTGGTCTGAAGGCCAGCGGGCGAACGTCGAATCTGCCCTGTCGGCAGGCGTCAACCTTGCCTTCTTCAGCGGCAACGAGATGTTCTGGAAGACGCGCTGGGGGCCGAGCACGGAAGGCAGCAACACGCCTTATCGCACGCTCACCTCCTACAAGGAGACGCACTTCAACGCGCCTGTGGACCCGCAGGACCCGCCAACCTGGACGGGTAGTTGGCGAGACCCGCGCTTCAGTCCGCCCGCCAACGGGGGCAAGCCCGAGAACGCTCTGACAGGCCAGTATTTCCTGGTCAATGCGGGCACCTCGGACATCACCGTGCCCTCTCAGTATGCCAAGGACCGGCTGTGGAAGAACACGGCTGCTTCGACGCTGAAATCCGGGCAGTCGCTGACGCTCGCGCCCGGCGCCGGCACGCTCGGCTATGAGTGGGACGAGGATGTCGACAACGGCTTTCGTCCCGCGGGCGAGCTCGACCTCTCCTCCACGACCGTGAGTGGACTGCAGACGTTCAACGACTACGGCAGCAGACTCTCCGAAGGCACGACCGCCACGCACCACCTGACGCTCTACAAGGCTCCCAGCGGCGCGCTCGTATTCGGCGCCGGGACGGTGCAATGGTCGTGGGGACTTGCCAATTTCAACGCGTGGGAATCGCCGAGCACCGAGCCCGGCAAAACGGCGCCAGACCCCAACCTCGAGCAGGCGACCGTCAACCTGTTCGCCGAAATGGGTGCCCAGCCGGGGTCGCTGACAACCGGCCTGGTGGCAGCGGCCAAGTCGACCGACACCACTCCCCCGACCTCGACGATCACATCCCCCCTGCAGGGCGCGACGCTCCAGGACGGCAGCGCCGTGACGATCACGGGCAGCGCGACCGATACCGGTGGCGGCGTGGTCGCGGGCGTCGAAGTCTCGACCGACGGCGGCGCCACCTGGCATCCGGCGACGCTCACCACGCCTGCCGAACAAGCGGTCAAATGGTCCTACACGTGGGCCGCGCACGGCAATCCCACGACGACGATCCGCTCGCGCGCGGTCGATGACAGCGCCAACCTCGAGAAACCGTCTGCGGGTATCACCGTCAACGTGTCCTGCCCATGCTCGATCTGGGGCTCAGCAGTTACGCCGGGCACACCGGACTCTGGCGATGCGTCCTCGGTCGAGGTCGGGCTCAAGTTCACCTCCGAAGTGTTCGGCAGCGTCACCGGCGTGCGCTTCTACAAGGCCGCCGCCAACACCGGCACGCACGTCGGCAGCTTGTGGAGTGAAAACGGCACGTTGCTCGCCTCGGCGACTTTCACCTCTGAAACGGCCTCGGGCTGGCAGCAGGTCAACTTCTCCACACCGGTCCAGATCTCCCCGAACACCACCTACGTTGTCGGCTACCTTGCTCCCAAGGGCCACTATTCCGCCGACTCCTACTACTTCTACTCGCCCTCGCCGACCGGGCCGAAAACGTTGAACAGCCCGCCGCTGCACGCCGTCCCGGCCAGTGCGACGACGAGCAACGGGCTGTACTCCTACGCCACCACCTCGACATTCCCGACGAGCACCTACAACGGCACCAACTACTGGGTCGACCCGGTCTTCTCGCCGGCTGCTCCTCCCGGCCAGGTCACCGGGGTCAGCGCTACCGCCGGCGCAGGCTCGGCGCGCATCTCCTGGTCTGCGCCCACTACCGGCGGCGTCGTCACCAGCTACACGGTTACGCCCTATATCGGTACTACGGCACAGACGGCCACAACGGTGAGCGGATCGCCACCGGCGCTCAATACCCGCATCACCGGTCTAACGCCCGGCACGACATACACCTTCAAGGTGCAGGCCTCCAACCCCAACGGATCCGGGCCTGTGTCTGGCGCCTCGAACCAGGTGACGCCGCAGACCAACGTCGCGCCCGAAGCGCCGAGCAGCGTCTCGGCAAGCCCGGCGACCGCGCAGGCGCTCGTGAGCTGGACGGCGCCGACCGAAGAAGGCGGCACGCCGCTCACCGGTTACACCGTGACCCCCTACATCGGCTCGGCGGCGCAACCATCGACCAACGTCAGCCCCTCTACTACCTCGACCAAGATCACCGGGCTCTCAAACGGGACCACCTATACCTTCAAGGTCACGGCGAGCAACGCCGTGGGTGCCGGCGAACCCTCACAGCCCTCGAGCGCCGTGACGCCGCAGGATACGATCTTCGACTTCGCGACACCGAACATGATCGACTCGGGCGACGGCAACTCGGTCGAGCTCGGGGTCAAGTTCACGGCCGAAAAGGGCGGCTCGATAACGGGCATCCGCTTCTACAAGGCGGCCACCAACACCGGCACACACATCGGCAGCCTCTGGAGCACAAGCGGATCTCTGCTTGCTTCGGCGACCTTCACAAACGAAACCGCCTCCGGCTGGCAGCAGGTCACGTTCTCCAAAGCGGTGAGCATCACCGCCGGGACCACCTACGTGGCAGGCTATTTCGCGCCTAACGGTCACTACTCGGCGACATCCGCCGCGTTCAGCTCCGCCGCCGGCAATCCGCCACTGAAGGCGCTCGCCAACTCGACCAGCGCCAACGGCGTCTACGCGTACGGATCGGCCAGTGCATTCCCCTCCAACAGCTTCAACTCGACCAATTACTACGTCGACGTGACCTTCGCGCCGACGCCGCCTTCCGGCCCGCCCACCTCGCCCACCGGCGTGTTCGCCGCTGTCGCCTCGGGACAGGCCTCGGTGAGTTGGACTACCCCGGTCGAAGAAGGCGGCGGGCCGATCACCAAGTACACGGTGACGCCCTACATCGGCTCGACCGCGCAAACGCCGGTCGGCGTAACGGCGCCCGCCAACTCGGTCACACTGACTGGGTTGACGAATGGGACCGCCTACACCTTCAAGGTGAGCGCCACCAACTCGGTCGGGAGCAGCGCTGCCTCCGTCGCGTCCCCTGCCGCTACACCACAGGACACGATCTTTGAACTTGGCACGCCCATGATCGTCGATTCCGGCGACACGAGCTCGGTGGAGCTTGGGGTCAAGTTCACAGCGCAGGAAAAAGGCACGGTCACCGGCATCCGCTTCTATAAGGCGGTC
>DATHNH010000224.1:0-15866 GCA_035486255.1 Solirubrobacteraceae bacterium
GCGAGTACCGGCTGCCACTCGGTGGCTACGGGCATCGTATGCAGAATCCGCTCCGCAGCCAGATACGCAAACGGGCTGGCAAGGTCGAAATAGAAGGCGGCGTCCGCTGCGGACATCACGCCGAGATTAGTATGCCGCGAGGGTCGGTCCGTGGATGGGGCGCACTGCGACCGAGCGCGGGCGTACCGGTTGCACGTCGAGCATCGGGAACCTCGCTTCGCCGGCAACGCGCCGCGGAACGACCACTTCACCGTCGGCAACCTCGATTCGTCGGCGACACTCCCGCGGAGCGACCACCTTCAACCGTGGATCAGCCAGCCGTCGGCCGCGCGTCCCGCCTCCATCACGGCCTCCGACAGAGTGGGATGGCCGTGGACGATGCGGGCCACCTCGCTGAAGCCGCCCTCCAGGGCGCGCACGTTGACGAGCTCCTGGATCAGCTCGGTGGCGCGCGAGCCGACTATGTGGCCACCCAGCAGCTCGCCGTACTTGGACTCGCCCACCAGCTTGACGAGGCCGGTGCGGTCGCCGTAGACGGTGCCACCGCCGACGGCGCCGTAGGGGACCTTGCCGACGACCACGTCGTAGCCCTGCTCGCGCGCCTGCTCCTCGGTCAGTCCGAACGAGCCGACGTTGGGTGTGCAGAAGGTGGCGCGTGGGATGTCGACATAGGAAAGCGGGTGAGTGGGGAGACCGGCGGAGTCCTCGGCGGCGATGATGCCCTCGTCCGATGCCTTGTGGGCGAGCGCCGGGCCGTGCACGAGGTCGCCGATCGCATAGATGCCGGCGGCCGTGGTTCGCTGCGCACCGTCGACGCGCACGAGACCCCGCTCGTCCAGCTCGACGCCCGCGTCCTTCAGGCCAAGCGCGTCCACGTCGGGCCCGCGCCCGGCGCAGATCACCAGATAGTCGACCTCCGCGGACTCCGTGCCATAGCTGAAGCGCACGCCGTTCTCTCCGACGCCGACACCCTCGACGGGAGTGCCGGTGTGGATCTCGATGCCCTGGCGCTTGAGGCCGCGCTCGACCAAGCGCGAGATGTCGGCGTCCTCGGTCGGGAGCAGGCGGTCCATGACCTCGAACAGCTTCACCTCGCTGCCCAGGCGCGCGAAGCCCGAGGCGATCTCGGCGCCTGAGGCGCCGGCGCCGACGACCGTCAGGCGAGCCGGCAGCTCTGGCAGTGCCCACGCCTCCTCGGTGCCGATTACTCCTCCGCCAAACTCGACGCCGGGGATCGAGCGCTTGACCGAGCCGGTGGCGAGGATGACCGTGGTGGCGGTGAGCTCTTGCTCGCCCACGCGCAGGCGGACGACCTCATCGGTGCCGCTGTTGCCGTTGCCCCCGTTGCCGTTGCCGCTCTTTCGGAGAAGCGATGCCTCTCCCTCGATCAGGTCGATGGAGCTCTTCTTGAACAGGCCCCCGACACCACCGACCAGGGTCGAGACGACCTTCTCGCGCCGGGCCTGCACGGCGCTGTAGTCGACCCGGACATCGCCGACCTGGAGGCCGTAGTCGCCCGCCTCGCGAATCTCGCCGAGCAGGTCGGCTGAGCGCAGCACCGCCTTGGCAGGGATGCACGCGTAGTTGAGGCAACGTCCGCCGACCTTGTCCTTCTCGACGACGGCGGTCTTCTTGCCGAGCTGGGCGGCTCGAATCGCGGCGACGTAGCCGCCAGGGCCGGAGCCGATCACGATTACGTCGTACGAGGTCGCAGCCATTGCGCCGCGAGCCTATCGCACGTCCGCATGCAAGCCCGTCGACGAGGCGCAGACATCCAATTGGCCACCTCTGACGATGCGTTCTGACCCCACTGACGCGCACGCTGGTGCCTACCCGTGGTGGGCTCCGTTGGACTACCGCCTATACCGCTGCCGGCTACCCCGGTGGCTGGTCGGTGTCGCGTTGTCCCGCTTGAATCCGGCTCATGACCCTGACGAGCTTCCAGAAGAGCCAGCCTGCAAGGCCGATGCTGAGCGCGCACAGGCCGGCCGCCGGCAGCGTCTCGGCCACGATCAACGCCAGCGATGTGACGATGATCTGAAAGGTCAGCAAAGCCTCGAACCCGAGTACCGCCCAGTAGCGTCGCTGGTACATACCCCACGAGAGCGCCAGTAGCGCTCCGGCCAGGAACAGGCCACCGGGCAGCGAGCCGCCGTGGCGCGCCAGGTCATGGACTGTTGCGAGGCTCACGAGCACGCCGACGGCGAGCGCCAGCGCCAGCGCGACAGCCACCATCAGGGGGGCAGGCCGCTCGGCCTCGCCGAGCGGTTGCAGGGCTGGAGCTGCCAGATCGTCACGATCGGGGCGTCCCTCGCCGACGCTGCTACCGGTGCTCATGGTGTGACGCGCATGGTAGGCATGAAAAGCAGCATAAACGGTCGCGATTCACCCGCTCGAGTGCAAGCGCCGATCTGCCCCACCGACGAAACCGATCTTGAAACCTCGACGAGCCGAGTCCTGAAGCCGAGGAACTGAGCCCTAAGAGCGCCTATCAAAATGCGGGTGCAGACGTGCATGCATTTTGATAGGCGCTCTAAAGGCCTGCAAACTGAGCCCTAAAACGATTGCCCGGGGTCGTTTTAGGGCTCATGCGAATCACCTCGCGGCAATCTCGAGGAGCATCATGGCGATACTGTCACGGTGCCTTCGGTCGAGCTGATCGACTCCTTGCCCACGGTTTGGATGACGCCGGTCGCAGCTTTGCTCAAAGTACAAGTTGCATCTGGCGTAGCAATGCCTTCTATGAATGCACCGCCACCGACTTCGTTGAAGATCCTGGATGAGGTGTTTTCCGCAACTGTGCATTCGTCTTCGGATTTGATTCCGAGTACCGTACATGACACGTAGAACGCCGCTTTGGAGATCCAATATAAGAAAGATCCAGATGGGCTCATGACGACCACTGAGGATTTCCACGGTAGTTTGGCCGGCCACACTTCAACGGTGGCCCCTTCGCACGCGGTCACTTTTTTGCATAAGAGCGCAAGGCCCGTTAATGGAGTTCCCGAAACTTTTTCCAGCGATAAATTTAATACTTCCGTCGTTTCGCCTTCACCGCCGGTACCAACGGAACCGCTGAAGATCTCACCGCATTCGACGGCGGCTTTACCGATGATGGGTACGCCCGTGTCTTCAAGTAAGAGTTCTGCCGATATCTGAGTCGGTAACGATGTCGAGAGCGATGCTCCATTGATTAACCACACGGCCGATGAGTTTGTTTCTACCACTTCTGCCGAGGTTTCGCCTGACAGTTCGGCTGGTTCGCCACCAATTTTGAGTCCGATCGTTTGTTCTTCACCATGTTCGTTGAGGACGGTTTTAATCGCTGTCCCTGGGAACTTGATAAAGACCGTGCTGCCGCTAGACGACGTTTCCGCCGCCGCGGACCCAGTCATTTTGTAACTTTTGTTGTATTCCGCTTTTTCGCAGCCGGTCAGTTCGATCGTCGCTATATTTTCTCCTTCTTTGGGTGTCAGGAGCGCATATATTTCTTCCGCCGAAGCATTTTCCACGAGTTCCAGTTTGGATGACAACGTGATCGGTTTTGCAACGCTGCATTTCGTCGGCGCTTTGGCGCTGCATTCTGAAAGTTCAAAGGCAGCGGTCCCTTTGCCCGGTCTTCCGCCAAGGACTTCACCGCTGTTCGACGTCTGTTTTTTGCATTCGACTTCAAGCGACGAGGACCCGATTTTGCTCTTGATCACGTATGGTTTTTCACCTTTGAGCTTTACTTCATATTTTGTGCCGGATTCCATTTCTGTGCCTTCTATGAACCATGGCGGCGGATCGTATTCGGCTTCGATCTTTTCTTTGCTTTCTCTACCTTCGGAAACGTCGTCACCGGACAGTACTATTTCTTTGCCTTCGCCATTCTCCAGGGTGCTTTCCGGTAGGGGAGTGCTCGGAAATTCCGAAGATGATTCGGTATTGTTCCATTCGCTCTCCAGGTTGCCCGAATCGACGGTTTCCTGGGCCGATTCGCCGGAGCATTTTATCGTCACAGTGTACTTTATTTTTTTTATCAGCACCGCGATTTTGTCCCCACCTCTCATAAAGAGGTAAGCAGGCCAGGGGAGGCCGTTTGCCGTTGCCGTGGCCGGACAGATTCTTGGTGTGAGCTGCTGGCACGATTCAAAAGTTATAGAGGTCAGTTCGGACGCTCTGATCAACCGGCCGCTCGGCGTCCTCACGATTTCACCTTCGTCTTTTATCGCACATTTTACCAGCTGGCCGGCGGCTACGTTTATATTCACGTTGCCATGTGTGAGTACGTAGAGTTTTCCGGTCAACCAATGTTTTTCTACTTTCCAGTAGATCTCAGCGGAGGCGGTAGCCGATATTACTCCGCCGACAGTGAGTAGGACTGAAATGATCAGCAACAGGTACTTTGTTTTCGATACCATGTCGACGCCTCCTACCAGCGGTCCGCGCGCCGGAGGCGCCGCGGACCCATTGGCTGTAATTTCAATGGGTGAGATTCGGGATATCAGGACAACCTGTCGACGTCAATCGATAGCGTCGCTGAGGTCGCCCGCTGTCTCTCACTTTCGTAGCCTTCCGTCATCTGCGCGCGGCAAACGTGCGGCTCTGGGAAGGCGCGCGGACTCTCGGAAAGGGCCATGACGCGGGCTCTGGGAAGGCGCGCGGCTCTCGGAAGGCCATACGCCGGGCTCTCGGAAGGCGCGAGGCTCTCGCAAGGGCCATAACTCGGCTCTCGCAAGGCCACAAAACGGGGCTCGGAAGGCGGGCGAGTTCTCGGAAGGGCCATAACGCGGGCTCTCGGAAGGCCCATAAAGGGTCTTCCAAAATGACCTGTACGCCTCGATACCCCCGTTGTGGGGTCGGCCCCGTTGTGGGGTCGGGCAATTTATTTGGTACCCAACCTCTATCTAAGCGTTCGCAAAGGGGGGTGTCAGGCGGATCATTCGAAAGATGAGCCCTACACCCCGGCTTTACGCTCCATGAACCCCCCGAGCTCATGATGAAACTGGCTCCAAGGCGGTCCGGCCGTAAATCAGGTGATGTCTAAGCTGCCCGACGCTCTGTCACCGTCCAGCAACGGTCGCCGTTCGAGCGCGCCGCGCAGCGTGAGTGCCGCCTGCTCTGGATCCCGCGCGTCGCAGATCGCACGCAGGACACAGACGCGGTCCGCGCCCGCGTCGAGCACGCCGAGGATGTTCTCGCTGTCGATGCCGCCGATCGCGAAGAACGGGACGTGGGCGTGGGCGGAGGCGTAGTTGACGAGCTCTGGGCCCACGGGGGGGCGGCCGAGCTTGGTGGGGGTCGCGTGGACAGGGCCGACGCCGATGTAATCCACGTAGAGGGAGCCGTCAGGCGCCACCGGCGTGGCGGCATCGATCTCGCTGGGTGCGTGGGTCGAGAGCCCGACGAGCATCTCCGGGCCGACTATGGCGCGGGCTTCGGCGACCGGCATGTCCTGCTGGCCGATGTGCACCCCGTCGGCGCGCACCTCCGCGGCGATGTCGGGACGATCGTTGAGGATGAAGAGGGCGCCGCAGGCATCGCAGACGTCGGCGGCGACGCTGGCTGCTTCCGCGAGGAACTCGTCCTCGAGGTGCTTCTCTCGCAGCTGCACCACGTCGACGCCGCCGGCGATCGCCTCGGCGAGGAACTCGCTCAGGTCGCGTTCGCCCGGCATGCAGTCGCATACGAGGTACAGACGCGCGGCGGCCAGGCGCGCGCGGCGCTGCTCGCCATTGGGGTCGGGCACGGGCCGCAGGTGGGCCATCCGTGGCAGTCTGACACCTACGGGCGCTTGCGCCCGCCCGATCTCGGATCTTTGGTCGCGACGTCTCCGCGCCGACGGCCTCTCGCCTGTCCTCGAGCGCGTGCCGCGAAGGCCATGCCGGTGGTGCATGCAGGCGCCGTCTAGCATCATGGAGGTGGGCCCTATAGACAGATCGACGGTCGATTTGGCGGTCATCGGCGGCGGCATCGTAGGTCTGTCGGTGGCTTGGCGAGCACGCACGCGAGGGATGTCGGTCGTGTTGCTCGAGCGCGACCAGTTGGGCGGCGGCGCAACGCATGTGGCGGCCGGAATGCTCGCGCCGGTCGCCGAGCTGGAGTTCGGCGAGGCGGGCCGACGCGTGCTCGAGTTGGGGATGCGCTCAGCCGCCATGTGGGCCGACTTCGCCGCGGAGCTCGAGCGAGACTCCGGCGTCGAGCTGGGGCTGCGCCGCACCGGCACGCTTGTCGTGGCGCGCGACGAGGACGAGGCGCGCGAGCTGGAGCGTCAGTTGGCGTTGCGCGCGTCGCTTGGCTTGCGCGCGATCCGTCTTCGCGCGAGCGAGGCGCGCGAGCGGGAGCCCTCGCTCGCGCCGACCGTGCGCTTGGCGCTCGAAGCGCCCGACGATCACAGTGTCGATCCGCGCAGGGTCGTGGCGGCGCTGGTGCGTGCCTGCTTGCGTGCGGGCGTGGATGTGCGCGAGCACGCACAGGTGCGCCGCCTGGAGCTCGATCCGCGCGCCACGCGCGTCGTCGGCGTGAGGGTGGCGCGCGCTCCAAGCGACGAGGCGCGTTCGGCGAATGGTGTGGCCGATGTCGGCATCCCCGACGGGGACATGTTTTCGAGGGACGGGGCGCGGACGGCCGACACTGGAGGCGCCGGCGGCGCCAACGGGAATGCTTTTGAGGAGGATGGGTCGTGCGAGTTGGTGTATGCGCGCGACGTGGTCGTGGCGATGGGCGCGTGGAGCGCTGGCCTGGCAGGTTTGCCCGACGGCGCCGGCGTTCCGGTGCGTCCGGTGAAGGGTCAGATAATGCGCCTGCGCGATCCCGCCGGTCCGGGGCTGTTGGAGCGCGTGGTGCGCTTCGAGGGTGGCTATCTCGTGCCTCGCGGCGACGGGGGCTATGTGCTCGGTGCGACGATGGAGGAGCGTGGGTTTGAGCCGCAGGCGACCGCCGGTGGGGTGTATGAGCTGTTGCGTGACGCTCACGCACTCGTGCCGGGGGTGAGCGAGTTGCGGATCGAGGAGCTCGGGGTGGGCTATCGCCCGAGCACGCCCGACAACGCGCCGGTGATCGGCCCGGGAGCGATCGAGGGGTTGACTTGGGCGACTGGCCATCACCGCAACGGCATCCTGCTCGCCCCGCTCACGGCGGAGCTCGTGATGACGTCCATGTTGGGTGGCGCCGTGCGGAACGAAACCGTCTCCTCATGATCTACCTCAACGGCAATCCCTACGACGAAGGCTCTGAGCAGACCGTGGCGGCTGTGTTGCGGTTTCTCGATCTCCCACCGGACGCGCGCGGGGTGGCGGTGGCGGTCGACGGAGAGGTTGTGCCGCGGGCCGGGTGGGGCACGTTCGCGATTCCGCACGGCGCACGCGTCGAGGTGCTCACCGCGATGCAGGGAGGATGATCTGAGGCATGGTCGATCCCACGACGCGACCATTCGCAGATAAAGGGTCTGGTGAGCCCGAGAACGCGCACGTCTCGGTTGCACCCCCCGACTCGCTCGCAACCGACCGCACGGCCGGCCGACTCGGGCTCGACCCGCTTACGAGCGACCCGCTCACGATCGCCGGGCGTGTCCTTCGCTCACGGCTGCTGCTCGGCACCGGCGGCTTTCCCTCGCTCACGCTGCTCGCCCAGGCGATCCGCGCGAGCGGCTCGGAACTGGTGACCGTCGCTCTGCGTCGAGTCGATCCCGCGGCCAGAGGGTCGCTGCTCGACGTGCTCGAGCAGGAGGGCGTCGAGTTGCTGCCGAACACCGCCGGTTGCTTCACCGCGCGCGACGCGGTGCTCACCGCGAAGCTGGCGCGCGAGGCGTTTCAGACCGACTGGGTGAAGCTCGAGGTGATCGGCGACGAGGACACGTTGCTGCCCGACGCCCCCGAGTTGCTGAAGGCCGCGGAGCTCCTGGTCGACGACGGCTTCGTCGTGCTCCCCTACACGACCGACGACCCCGTGCTGGCACGCCGTCTCGTCGACGTGGGCTGTGCGGCGGTGATGCCCTTGGGCGCCCCGATCGGTAGCGGTATGGGCATCCGCAATCCGTACAACATCAGCTTGATCCGGGAAGCGGTCGATGTGCCCGTCGTGCTCGACGCGGGCGTCGGCACGGCCTCGGACGCGACGCTCGCGATGGAGCTTGGCTGCGACGCGGTGATGGTGGCGAGTGCCGTATCGCGCGCTCAGGATCCGGTGGCGATGGCCGGTGCGATGCGCGCGGCGGTGCATGCGGGCCGGCTGGCGCGGGGCGCGGGGCGCATTCCGCGGCGCACCTATGCGACTGCCTCGACTCCCAAGGAGGGAGTCGCGGACTTCAGCTGACCACTTCGATCGAGCCGTTCATCGTCGTCGGGTAGGACGTGCACTCGTAGTGGATCGTGCCCGGCTTGTCGAGCTTCAGTTCGAAGCTTGCGCCTTCGGCCAGGTCGCCGGAGTCGAACGTGTACGGCCCACCCTCGCTCTTGACGTTGCACTTTTCGGTGTCGTCGTTTGTCCACTTGAGCGTGCTCCCGACCTTCGCCTTGAGCGTGTCCGGTTCGATCGCGAATTCGTGGTAGGTGATCTTGACCACGCCGCTCTGCACCGGCGCGTTGGCCGGCGGGCTTGCGTAGTTGATCTTGCCGGGGACCGTCAGGCCGCTCTTGACGGTCGCGGTCGTGCCGGTCGCCGTCGTGCCGGCTGTAGCGGTGGTGGCCGTGCTCGATTTGCTCGACCCGCAGCCGGCCACGAGCAGCGCCGCCGCGCAAACGATCGCGACAGGCCCCATAGACTGACGGACTGTGCCTCCCCACTTCCTCACAGGCGCCGAGCTTAGCGCGGCCGAGCTCGACGCGTTGCTCGACCGCGCGATCGAGCTGAAGGACGCTCCGCTCTCATCGCGCGCGCTCGCCGGACGCGGCGTGGCGTTGATCTTCGAGAAGCCCTCCACGCGCACGCGCGTGTCCTTCGAGATGGGGGTGCACGAGCTCGGCGGTCACGCGGTGGTGCTGCGCTCTGGCGAGATGCAGCTCTCGCGCGGCGAGTCTCCGCGCGACACGGCGCTCGTGCTCTCCCGCCAGGTGGCGGCGATCGCCGTGCGTACGGGACCCGACGCGCTGCTCGAAGAGCTCGCGCGGTACGCGTCGGTGCCGGTGGTGAACATGCTCACGGCGCTGCACCATCCCTGCCAGGCACTCGCCGATCTGATGACGATGCGCGAGCGTTTCGGGAGCCTCACCGGATTGCGCATCGCTTATGTCGGCGACGGCACCAACGTCGCCCGCTCGCTTGCGGTGCTCGGTGCCATCGCCGGCATGGACGTGGCGGTAGCTTCGCCGCCGGGCTATGCGCTCGAGGACGATCTGTCGTTGCCGCCCGGCGCGGAGGGCTCCTTGACGCTCTACCGCGACCCATACGAGGCGGCGGCCGGCGCCCATGCGCTGTACACAGACGTGTGGGTGAGCATGGGCGACGAGGACACAGCCGAGCAGCGCCGCACGGCGCTCGGTCCCTATCGGATCGACGACGCGCTACTGGACGCGGGCGCCCCCGATGCGATCGCGCTGCACTGCCTGCCGGCCCACCCGGGCGAGGAGATCACCGCCGAGGTGCTCTACGGGTCGCGGCAGCGCATCTGGGATCAGGCCGAGAATCGACGCCATGCGCAGAAGGCGTTGCTCGAGCTGTTGGTCGAGTCCTCGTCGCCATGAGCGCGACATCCAAGCACGAGCACGAAGCATGAGTGCCACCCGAATCGGCGCCAAGCTCGAGGCCAACGGTCTCGACGCGCAGGTGCCTGTCGCGGGCAGCTCCCAAGTGCTGCTCAAGCGACCTGAGCGCGGCGAGGAGATCGAGCTCCGGATCGATTCGCTCGCCCACGGCGGCGAGGGTGTCGGGCGGCTCGGCGAGGGCGGCTATGTCGTGTTCGTCTCCGGCGCTCTCCCCGGCGATCGCGTAAAGGCGGTGGTTGTCAAGCGCAAGCGCAGCTACGCCCATGCGCGCATGGTGGAAGTGTTGGAGGAGAGCCCTGAGCGCATACCACCAACCGCCAAGCACCCGGGCGTGGCGTGGCAGGTGCTCCCATACGAGCGCCAACTGAAGATCAAGCGCGACCAGGTCGAGGATGCGCTGCGTCGCATCGGCAAGCTCGATGGCTTCGAGCTGGAGGAGATCGTGCCCGCGCTCGCGCAGTGGCGCTACCGCAACAAGCTCGAGTACTCGTTTGGGAAGGACGCCGACGGTGGACTGGTGTGTGGTTTCCACGCTCCTGCCGGCTGGAACGCGGTGGAGGCAATCGACGATTGCCTGTTGGCCTCCGAGCGGGGCAACCGTGCGCGTGGAGTTGCTCTGCGCTGGTGCCGCGAGCAAGGGCTGCTCTCCTGGGATCGTGGGGGCAGGCCCGGTGGCGGGCGAGCTCGCGAGAAGGGTGCCGGAGGCGATGGCGACGATCGTGCCCCGCGCCCGTCGCGCGAGCAGCGAACGGGGCCCGCCCCGGATGGGCGGCCGTTTCTGCGCAATCTGGTTGTGCGCGAAGGTCGCCACGGCGGCCGGCTCCAGATCCGACTGGTAACGACCGACGGTGAGCTGGAGCTCGGCGCGCTTGCCACTGCGCTCGTCGCCGAGCTCGGCGAGGGGACGCTCAGCGGCTTGCTCTGGACGCGCTCCTCCTCGCTTGCGGAGACGACCATGGGCGGCGAGACCGAGCTCGTTTGGGGCGACGCCGAGCTGCCCGAGCGCCTCGGCGAGCTAGACCTGCGCATCTCCTCAGAAGCTTTTTTTCAGACCAACACGGAGATGGCCGAGCTGCTGTACGGGATCGTCGTCGAGTACGCCTCCCTGGAAGGGTGGGAGCGGGTCTATGACCTCTACAGCGGCATCGGCACGATCGCGCTCACGCTCGCCCCGCGCGCGGGCGAGCTGTGGGGGATCGAGATCGTCGAGCAGGCAGTCGCCGACGCGATCGCCGCGGCCAAGCGCAACGACGTGACCAGCGCGCACTTCTTCGCGGGCGACGCTCGCCTCGCGCTGCCGGAGCTGATCGAGCGTGCGGGCAAGCCGGATGTGGTGGTCCTCGACCCGCCGCGCGCCGGTCTCTCACAGAAGGTCGTGCGCCGCATCGTCGAAGCCTCGCCGAAGCGCATCGTCTACGTCTCCTGCAATCCGACCACGCTCGCCCCCAACGCCGCGCAGCTGGTCGACGCGGGCTGGCGCCTGGTCAAAGTACGCCCCGTCGACATGTTTCCGCAGACGCCGCACATCGAGTGCGTGGCTTTGTTGGAAAGGGGATAGGCATCGCTCGATCGATTTGAGCGAGTGGCCGGATCTCGTCCTTGACCTCGACGGGAACCAGCGGCCAGCCACGAGGTGAGCAACAGCGGCCAGCACGAGGGCGAGCAACGGCAGCCAGCCACGAGGGTGGCAGCCGGCCACGAGGGTGAGCGACGAGAGAGCAGTAATCCTTCGCGCTAGGGTTGCCGGCATGCGCGCAGCGACTATCCGTGATGGGCAGGTCCTCGTCGAGGAGCACCCCGACCCGGTACCCGGGGAGGGTGAGGTGCTCGTGCGCGTGCGCGCGGCCGGCCTCAACGGCGCCGACATGATGCAGCGTCGCGGGCTCTACCCGGCGCCGCCCGGCTCTCCGCAGGACATTCCCGGTATGGAGCTGGCGGGTGAGGCGCAGGCGCTGGGGCCCGGAGCGGAGCGCTTCTCGGTGGGCGATCGTGTGATGGCAATCGTCGGCGGTGGCGCGCAGGCCGAGTTGGCTGTCGTGCACGAGCGCCAGCTGATGCCCGTGCCGGCGGTGCTCGACTGGGCCGAGGCCGGCGGTCTGCCGGAGGTGTTCACTACCGCTCACGATGCCGTCTTCGGCCAAGCAGAGCTGCGCAGTGGTGAGCGCTTGCTCGTGCATGGCGGGGCGGGGGGAGTCGGGACCGCCGCGATCCAGCTGGCTGGGGCGGCCGGTGCGCGCGTCACCGCGACTGTGCGCCATCAGGGCCTGCATGCCCAGGTCGAGGCTCTCGGTGCCGAGGTCATCTCTCCGGAGGGCTTTGTCGAGCGGGGACCGTTCGACGTGATCCTCGAGCTCGTCGGCGCTCCGAACCTGCCCGACGACCTGAATGCGCTTGGCGTCGGCGGACGTATCTGTGTGATCGGCGTTTCGGCGGGGGTCAAGGCTGAGCTCAACTTGCTGGCCCTGATGGGCAAGCGCGCCCGCATCCATGGCTCCACTCTGCGCGCGCGTCCGCTCGAGGAGAAGGCGCTCGCGGCGCGTCACTTGGAGCGTGAGGTATTGCCGCTGTTCGAGACGGGCCAGTTGAGGGTTCCGCTCGCCGAGACCTTCTCGCTGGAGCAGGCGGCGGCGGCGTACGACCACTTCGCCGCCGGCGGCAAGCTCGGCAAGATCGTGCTCACGTCCTGAGGCAATGAAGCGAATGGGGCGCGGCCCGGTTCTCTTGGACAGAGGGCTGCGGAGCGAATGGAGCGCGGCCTGGTTCTCTTGGAAGAGAGCTGTGGAGCGAATGGGCGCGGCCCGGTTCTCTTGGAAAGAGAGCTGCGGAGCGAATGGAGCGCGGTCCCAGTTCTCTTGGAAGGTCTTTCAAAATGATCTGTACGTCTCGATACCCCCTGTTGTGGGAACGGGGAGTTTATTTGGTACCAACCTTTATCTGAGCGTTCGCAAAGGGGGGTGTTGAGCAGATCGTTCGAAAGATGAGCCATACACCCCAGCTTTCACGATCCATGAACGCCCCGGCACAGAGCTCATTTTGAAAGACGTTCTTAGAAAGAGCTGAACCCCGGCGAGCTCGCCAGGGCGGCCTCCTCAGTAAGGCGGCTGAGCGGCGTGCCAATCGCCGAGCGCCCTGAACGCTCCCCAGAACGCGCGCTTTGCATCCTGCTCGTCGAGCGACTCGTCGATGTTCGGCACATACAGGGCGTCCGTCATCGGCGTGAGCTGTTGGATCTCGCCCAGTCGCGGCTCCAGCGGCCGCGCGAGCGGAATGTCCAGCTCATTCAGCGCCGTCAGTGCCTCGATGCCCATCACCACGACGATCCGCGGCTGCACGATCGCGAGCTCCTCTACCACTCGGGCCACGCACTCCGGGTCGGCCATCGAGGCGTCGGCGAGCGGACACTTCACGCACAACGTCCCATACACCGCCAGCGGGTCGATCGACAAGCGCTTGAAGGACTTCATCAGCGCCCCTCCGGAGCGCCCGTAGAAGGCGACGCCCTCCTCCACCTCAGAGGGCAGCGGAGCATGCTTGAGCAGCATGATGTCCGCCTGCGGGTGGCCCGAGCCGAGTACCGGCATCAGCTGTCCACGCGGGCAGTGCGGACAGCTCTGCAGCTCACGTGTGAGCGTGTTGAGCTCCCTGATCGCCCGCTCGAGGTACTTCTCGCGGATCTCGTCATCTGTAGCGGGCATCGACGCGGAGGGATTTGACGGCCGCCCCGGTTGTCCTTGCGAGTGCATCGCTAGTTGCGCCGCTGTTCCCGACCCGTTTCCTGCCTGCGAGCTCTCATGCTCTGCGCTGAGCGGTCATGTCCCGCCTCCGCTGCCTCGAGTGGCCCGTCGCACACGGCGGTCACGGCTGGCTCGCCGCGCCGCCGCGGGGGTCGCCTTCGTTTGCAGGAACTTCAGCGCCTGCACGTAGATCAGACTCGACGGCTTTGTCGTGATTTCGGCGTCCCTCAACGACTGCAAGAACTCCTGCGGGCCATTGAAGTCGCGCATGCGGATGCGCACCGACCCCAGACCCTGAGCCACGTGCGAGTCTGAGCCTGCCCCCGCCACGATCCGGTACTTAGCGGCGAAACGGACCGCCTCTTCGTTGAACGCGCCGATCGCCACGCGCGGGTTGAACACCTCGATCGCATCGATCTCGTCGAGCATCGCCGGTAGGTGCTCGTAGTCGGGCACCGCGTGCATGCGGTCAAAGGGATGCGGCACGTACACGAGCCCGCCTTGGCGCTTGATCTCGGCGACCGTCTCGGCCATGCTCAAGCCGCGCGGGATCTTCTCCTCGATGAACAGGCCGATCACCTCCCCCTGCTCGGCGGTCTTGACCTCCTCGCCCACGATCACCTTCACGCCGGTCCCCTTCGCCTTCTCACGCGCTTCGAGCGCCCCGGAGATCTCGTTGTGGTCGGTCACGGCGATTGCGCCCAGCCCGGCCTCTTTGGCCGCCGCCAGAAGTACCTCGACCGGCGTTTCGCAGTCATAGGAGTGGTCCGTGTGCATGTGCAGATCCACATCGATCAGCCGGCGCCGTAGCAGGCGCCGGCGCAGGGCCACGTCAGAGCTGCCTTCGTGACGGCGGGCGGTCAGCTCGCGGTAGATCGCCTCGACCTCGCTGACGGTGCTTGCCCAGTCATCTCGAGGGAACGCCCCCCCATCCTCATCATCCTCTGCCTTCATCGCGCCGTCGGCAACGATTCGGTACTCGGCCGGGAAGTGACGCGCCATCAACTCGGCCGTGTCCTCGCGACTTGCGATGCGCGCGTCCAGGCGCCCAAAGAAGCTCTCGACGAAGCGCCGTGCGACCGTCGTCGAAAGCAGTCGCTCCGTGGGCGCGTGAAACGAGCCCACGTTGAGCGCGCGGGAGTAGCGCAGCGCCGTGCTCGACGCGCTCGGGGCAAATGGCTCGTGCACGTGCACCAGGTCCAGTGGCACCCTGCTAAGCAGTTCCTCCAGGGTGCGCGCCACGTCCACCGGCAGCGCGCGCGTGCGCCGTCCGCCGGCGCCCGGTACGTCGAGCACCTCCCCGATCGCCACCACGCGCGGCCCCCCGTGGTCGGTGCCGGCGAGCAGGGACTCGGCCCCACCGGTCGCTGCCTTGACGGCGCGCAGTTCGCGGCGTGACTCGCGGACCCGCTCCGCCGAGCGCGACGGAGCCAGGATCAGCACGCGGTGCCCACGCTCGGAGAGCTCGCCGGCGAGGCGTCCCACGTGCGCGTTCACCGCGTTCTCCTGCGCCTCCCAGGGATAGGGAGACACATGCGCTATCGAGAGCTGTTGCGGTGCGCTCACCGTGCCATTATCGCGCCGCCGGCCGGTCCACCGGGTCGCTTACCTGGACGATCGCTCTCTGGCGGGTGTCGAGGTGCGCTTCACGGGCGCTGCCTTGGCCGCGGTGCTACGCCTCTTCGGCCCGGTCGCGCCACGCCGCGGGTACTTGGCGATGAACTTCTCGGTCTCCTCGCGCGCCAGGTTGTCCGGCCGCTGGTTGTGCGGGCTCTTCATCAGGTAGCTGGATGGCCCGTCCAACTGACCACCGACGCCGTTGTTCAGCGCCAGCTTGCAGCAGCGCACCGCGTCGATCACGATCCCCGCCGAGTTCGGCGAGTCCCACACCTCGAGCTTCATCTCGACGTTCAGCGGTACGTCTCCGAACGCTTGACCCTCGACTCTGATGTGCGCCCACTTGCGGTCGGTCAGCCACGGCACGTAGTCGGACGGTCCGATGTACACGTCCTCGGCCGGCAGCTTCTCGTCCATGATCGAGGTAACCGCGTTTGTCTTCGAGATCTTCTTCGACTCCAGGCGCTCGCGCTCGAGCATGTTGTAGAAGTCCATGTTCCCGCCGACGTTCAGCTGGGAGGTCCTCAGCATCTTCACGCCCCTGTCGGCAAACAGCCGCGCCAGCGTGCGGTGCACGATCGTGGCTCCTACCTGCGACTTGATGTCGTCGCCGACGATCGGCAGTTTCGCCTTCTTGAAGCGGTTGTTCCAATAGTCCTCGCGCGCGATGAACACCGGGATGCAGTTGACAAAGCCACACCCCGCCTCGAGGATCTGCTCGACATACCACTTGGTCGCGTCCTCGCTGCCGACGGGCAGGTAGGAGACCACCACGTCGGTGTGCGTGTCCTTCAGGATCTTCACGATGTCGGCCGTCTCGCCGGGCGCCTCT
>DATHNH010000225.1:0-3478 GCA_035486255.1 Solirubrobacteraceae bacterium
CCGCCGATGAGCCCGCCTATGTGCGCACCTACCGAGATGTTGGCCAGTGTGAAGCTGAGAATCAGGTTGATGAGGATCAGTCCACCGATACCCGACTCCATGACGCTCATGCGGCGAGCCCTGAGCTCGATCACCGCGGCGCCCATGAGTCCGAAGATCGCTCCGGAGGCGCCAAGGCTCGGCGCACCTGTAGCGAACAGCGCGCCAAAGGAGCCCGCCAGCAACGAAGTGAAGTAGATGGCGGCGAACTTGACCGACCCGAGCGCCGGCTCCAGCATCATGCCAAGCAGATAGAGCAGGTACATGTTGAAACCGATGTGCAGCACGTTCTCGTGCAGGAATCCGCTTGTGAGAAGTCGCCAGTACTGGTGTTCGACGCCCACCGCATAGCGATAGAGGATGCCTTCTTCGATCAGCGGGCCGTGGATCGTGGCGCCGCTCAGCGTAAGCTGGCCCTCCTCACCCAGATACGCGATCACATTGATCGCGATCAGCGCGAAGGTGACCCGCGGCCGAGTGACCATGTTGCGCACGGTCATGACGCGCGTCCCCTGTTTGGAGCACTCCGGACAGCGCATCCCGACGGCTGTAGGCGTCATGCAATCCGGGCAAATCGGGCGACCGCACGACGAGCAGGCGACTCCGGTCTCACGGGAGGGATGGCGATAGCAGGTGGCCATGGCCGCGCAGACGCTAGCAGCGGCGTGAGCGCGTGAGCGTAGCCCGCGCGTGCGCCGGCGAGGCTCAGCGCTCGACGGGAACGGCGCCGGCCATCTTGCGCAGGCCAAGACGCATGCGGCCCTTGACTGTGCCGATTGGGGTGTCGAGCATGTCCGCGATCTCGGTATGGGTGTAGCCACCGTAGTAGGCAAGCGTGATCACACGACTCTGCTCCGGAGGAAGGCCGCCCAATGCCGTGAGCAGTTCACGAGCTCCCTCGCGCCGTCCTACCTCACGGTCGGTGCACTCGCGCGCCTCGAGAAGATCCTCTGCCGGTCGACCGCTCGCGTCGGCGAGCTGGTGCGCGACACTCTGGCGCAGAACGTCGATCGCGCGATTGCGCACGATGCCGAGCACCCAAGCCCTCACGTTGCCGCGCGTACGGTCGAAGTGCCTGCGGCTACGCCAGAGGGACAGGAATGCCTCTTGGACGACCTCCTCAGCGATCACACGCCTTCGACACATCTGCGTGGCAAGCCCGAGTGCCGCACGCACATGCCGATCGTAGAGCACCGCGAACGCACTCGAATCGTCGCCTGCGACGAGCATCATGAGGGCCTCGTCGGGGAGCCGTGTGAACAAACCCGGAACGAGCTCTTGGGGGCTCCGCGCGGGTGCTTGGGGTCTCCGCGCGGGGACTCTGAGTGGCAGAGGGTCGCTTTGCGGTCCGACCGAGCTCGGGCCCGAGTGCTTAGAGCGCCTATCAAAATGCGGGTGCGGCTGTGACGGCCGTTGGCCTTCGCGGAGCGGTGTCCTCGGGACTCGACTTGGCGCCACCAAGCCTTCGCCCCTGCGTCCTTGCTCCGCTTGACCCTCGACCATCACAGCCGCACCCGCATTTTGATAGGCGCTCTTACGCCCCTTGTCGTCGAGAGGTTCCATATATGCCTGACAGTCGGAACAGTTCCGAATCAAACACTCTGACTCCTGTCTCGCGAAATTTCAAGCGGACTCGCTGTAACAGTACGCTCTCAGCGCAAAATTACAACGCTAAGCGACGGGCACCGGGTACGGGCATCAGGCACCCTGGGGCATCAGGACCCTGGACATCAGACATCAGACATCAAGCACCGGGTGTGAGTCCACAAGTTATGGAGCGCTCGGCCGGCTCGGTGTCGCTAGCGATCCCCGAACAAGCGCCGAGCCTGCTCACTCAAGTCCCCCACCGCCTGCTCCGCCACACGGCGCGCCGCTCGCAAGCTACCCGTGTCGGGACGAGGACGATGCCGGGTGCGCAACAGCACCAGCGCAACGCCCGCGCCCCCGCCGACCAGGACGGCCGTTGCCGGGCGCACCCAGTTGCGTGGATCACGCATCGACGAGAGCTCCCAAGCCTCGAGCTCCTCGGCAGCGCTCTCTGTGAGGCTCGTGAGCGCACCCTCGAGGCGCCGCGCGAGATCCTCGGGCGGGTCGATCGGAGAAAGCGCCTCGTGGAGCAGCCCCTCGAAACTTGGCAGTGCTTCACTCATCGCCAGACTCCGTTTCGCCGACGATCTCCTCGAGTTGCTTGATCGCGCGATGGATGAGCACCTTGGTGGCACCATCGGAGCGGCCCATGGCCCGCGCAATCTCGCGATTGTCCATACCGAGCGCGAAACGCATGATCAGAGCCTCGCGCCTGTCGTCGGGCAGGCACTGCACTCCCTCGAGCACACGGCTGAGCTCGTCGCGCCCTTCGACCAGGTCCTCGGTCGTGTGCAAGGCTGCCAGCTCTGCGGTCTCGTCGATCGGAGCGGCGGGACGACGCGAGCGATCGCGATAGAGATTGGCGGCCAGATTGTGGGCGATACGGATCAGCCATGGACGCAGGGGCCTGCCGCCTGACTCGCGCTGGGCGCGCTCGAAATGCCGGTAGGCCTGTAGGAAGGTCTGCTCGGTGAGATCCTCCGCGTCGTGATGATTGCCAACCCGATAGTAGGAGTAGCTGTAAACGTCGCGCAGATGAGCTCGATACAGCTCGGAGAACTCGGCGTCGAGCTGCGCCTTGGACTTCTGCGGTTGGGGAGCCACTCATCGCACCCTACCCTCCGACGCTCGCGCCCAACTCCTCAGGCGGCACGTGCGTGGCGCCGAGGGGTGCTTACCGGGATCTCCGCGTGTGAGACTGCGGGCGCGCCCCCGAGCCACTCCCACTGCAGGCTGACGCACGCCCAGATACGCTCGGCTACGCCAAGTGCCATCGGCGGCGATGGGCGCTCGGCCAACGGGAACTGCAGCGGGCGCCCGCAGCGAATCGTGATCTTGCGCGGACGTATCCGCCAACCCCTTCGCACATCCTCGGTTCCCATCACTGCTATCGGGACGACGCGAGCACCCGTTTGCAAGGCAAGCCGCCCGACCCCTCTGTGTGGATGGCCGAGCGGACCGGGCCGCACGCGGGTGCCCTCTGGGAAGATCACGACACAGTCGCCTCGCTGGAGAATGGCGCGAGCGGTCGCCATCGCGTGTTCGTCGCCACCGCCGCGGTCGATAGGGAACGCTCCGAGACTATTGAGCAGCCACGCCTGCCAGCGACGCTCGAACAGCTCACGCTTGGCCATGTAGTAAACCGGTCGGCGCGTGAGCGCCCCGATGACAAACGGGTCGAGGAAGCTGCGATGGTTGGCTGCAAGCAACACAGGGCCGGAGCTCGGGATGTGCTCGCGCCCGAGACGGGCGAGGCGGAAGTAGAGCAGGAAGAAGGGCATCAAGACGGCCCTTGCGAGCAAGTAGAGCACGGGGTTGACACCGCGTGCCAGAGCGTGCTCACGAAAGGCAC
>DATHNH010000226.1:0-3320 GCA_035486255.1 Solirubrobacteraceae bacterium
TTTTCCAATGAGTACATCCCCGTCTTCAACCGCGAGAACGTGTTGCTCGAAACCACCTCTATTGAGGCGATCACCGAGACGGGCGTTCGCACGAGCGACGGGGTCGAGCATCCTCTCGACGTGCTCGTCCTTGCAACCGGGTTCAAGGTGTTCGACTCCGGGAACCTGCCGGCATTCGAGACGCTGGGCGCGGGTGGTGTTGACCTCGAGCAGTGGTGGGATGCCAACCGGCTGCAGGCCTATGAGGGCGTGAGCGTCCCCGGCTTTCCGAACTCCTTCTCGATCCTCGGTCCCTACGGGTTCAACGGCCAGTCCTACTTCGGTCTGATCGAGACCCAGATGCGCCACATCGTGCGCTGCCTGAAGCGGGCGAACAGCGAAGGCGCCACGCGCGTGGAGATCACGCCCGAGGCCAACCGTCGCTACTTCGAGTCGATGCTCGGGCGCCGCCACAACCAGGTCTTCTTCCGGGGCGCCTGTTCTAACGCGAACAGCTACTACTTCGACAAGCACGGCGACGCGCCGTTCCGGCCCAGCCTCTCGCTCGAGGCAGCCTGGCGCAGCGCTCGCTTCAACCTCGACGATTACGCGTTCGCACGATGACCCGTTTGACGCGTGCAGAGTCCCAGGCGCGAACCCGAGCGCTGATTGTCGACGCGGCCACCCGCCTGTTTTTGCGCGATGGCTTCCAGGTCACCTCCCTCGAGCAGATCGGTGAGGACGCGGGGTTCACCCGCGGCGCGGTCTACTCCAACTTCCCCAGCAAGACCGCGATGGGGATTGCCGTGATCGATGAGCTGTACGAGCACATGGCGCGCGATCTCAGACATTCACTAGAGGAGACCGACAGCCTCGATGAGTGGTTTGACGCGCTCGCTGCGTGGGCGCAGGACACCATCGGCGAACCTCAGTGGACGCGTTTTGAGATAGAGCTCGCGGCATTCAGTGCTCACGACGACACCTACAAGGCCGCCACCGCCGCTCGCCACGCCCGCCTTCGTGCAGGCTGGGCCGAAGTGATCGCTGCGCGGCTCGGCGAGGACTTCCCGATCGACCCCGAGGCGCTGAGCACCATCATCCTCGCGCTCGGACTCGGCACCGGGGTGCAGCGTGCCGTCGAGCCCGACCTTCCCGGGTCGGGTTGGGTCGAGCTCTTGCGCGTGCTCGCCGGATCGATCGTCGTCGCAGGTGCTCGATGAAGGCCGTGAACTGTAAAGGAGGCCAGTTGACGGTCGTCGATCTGCCGACGCCTGCCCCTGAGGAGGGGCAGGTATTGATCGATGTCCTTCGTTGTGGCATCTGCGGATCAGACCTTCATGCTCGCCATCACTGCAACGAGATGGCAGACGTAGCCCTTGAGACCGGCTATGCGGACTTCATGCGCTCCGACCAGGACGTTGTGATGGGGCACGAGTTCTGCGGGGAGATCGTCGAACACGGCCCCTCCTGCCGGCGGTCGGTGCCGACGGGGACGACGGTGGTCTCGTTGCCTCTACTGCGTGTCGGGAAGGACGTCCACGCCACCGGTCTGTCGGTGGCGGCTCCCGGCGCCTATGCGGAGCAGATGCTCGTGCAGGAGTCTCTTACCGTTCCCGTGCCCAATGGCCTCGCGCCCGGAGTCGCCGTGCTGACCGAGCCGATGGCTGTCGGCTGGCACGCTGTACGCCGAGGCGAGGTCAAGAAGCGCACCGTCGCGGTCGTCATCGGCTGCGGGCCGATCGGCCTGTCGGTGATCTGCATGCTCAAGACACACGGTGTGCGCACCGTCATCGCGAGCGACTTCTCTGCGGGGCGTCGCGCGTTGGCGAGGGCATGCGGCGCTGACGTCGTCGTCGACCCAGCACACGAATCGCCCCACGCCTCAGCCGAGAAGCACGGGCACCTCACCGCGGTTCCCGCCGCCCTCGATCTCGCAGTTGACGGTATGGGCAAGATGCAGCGGCTGCCGATTCCCTGGCATCACACCTGGCGCGCGGCCGAAGCGCTCGGCCTGGCCAAGCCCAAGAGCCCCGTGATCTTTGAATGCGTGGGCGTGCCTGGGGTGCTCGACCAGGTGATCGCGAGTGCGCCTCTGTTCTCCCGCGTGGTCGTCGTCGGCGTGTGTATGGGTACGGACAAGATCAGGCCGGCAATGGCGATCAACAAGGAAATCGACCTGCGCTTCGTCCTCGGTTACACCCCCGTCGAGTTCCGCGACACGCTTCACATGCTCGCCGAGGGAAAGGTGAACCCCGGTCCTCTTGTCACCGCCACCGTGGGACTCGACGGCGTCGAGGAGGCCTTCGAGGCGCTCGGAGATCCCGAGACCCACGCGAAGATCCTGGTCGACCCGAAGAGCACCGCCGCCGCGCCTTAGCGCAAAAGCGAGCGCGTCAATCGACCGCTCCGACAATCCCGCAACGGACGACGTCCAGGCGTTTCGTAGGAGGGGTGGTGGCTTCCGGTGTACACCCGGGCGGTGTAGAGCGGGTCAGGATCCCGGAAGCTCAACGTTCTCGAATGCGAGGACTTCAGCGAGCTTGTTGAAGTGAGTGTCGCGATGAAGCACCGCAATGCCGCCGTGTTCGGCAGCGGCTGCGGCGATCAGGGCATCGGTCAGCGGTACGCGGTGATACCCATCGCTGTGCTCCGCCAGCTCGCCGAGCGCGCTCATCGCGGCATCAGCGACAGCGCGGTCATTGCGTAGGATCCGGAACCCGTCGAGCTCTGTCTCGAGCGCGACGTATTCGGAGGTCCTTCGAGCGGAGTACAGGATCTCCATACGCATTATCGGCGTAGTCCACAGCCGATCGTCGCTCATTGCTGCCTTGACGAGCGCAGCGAGCTCAGCGGGAAGGGACGAGAACCGCCACCATGCTGAGGTGTCGGCGATGAACGGCGTCGCTTTGCAGCAGCTCGACAGCGTCCACTGCTGTCGCTTAAGACTCGTCAGCCGTCAGCTGCTCGATGTGCTCGAGCGTATCTCGATCCAGCCCGTCCGGGCTGAACACGCGCTCGATGAGTCGCCGCCGCCGCTCAGCACGATCCTCATCGCTCAGCGCCGGCTTCTCGGCGGTGGGAGTGGTAGTCAGAACCGAATGCTTCATGGTCCTAGGGTAGCGCCTGAGCACGACAGGATCTGATTGGCGCAACGCAAATTGATGAGCAGTGCGGGCGACCAAAACCGTGGTTCAAACGCCATGTTTAGGCAGGGAAAGGCGGGGCAAGTCCTTGGCCCTGCTCACGCAGTCCAGACGCCCAACTCCCCAAACCCGCACCAACACAAGCGATCGGCCCCATGCCCCCGCCAGGAGTCGAACCTGGATCTACCGCTTAGGAGG
>DATHNH010000227.1:0-9109 GCA_035486255.1 Solirubrobacteraceae bacterium
TGGGGCTGCGCGGTTCCAGCATGACCGTCGATACCGGCCAGTCCTCTTCCCTGGTCGCCGTTCATCTCGCGTGCGAAAGCCTGCGCAACGGGGAGTCTGATCTTGCCCTGGCATGTGGCGTGCACCTGAACATCTCGCCCAACAGCGCGCTCGAAGCCGACAGGTTCGGGGGACTGTCTCCGGACGGACGGTGCTTCACCTTCGACGTGCGCGCCAATGGCTACGTGCGGGGCGAGGGTGGCGGCGTCGTTTTGCTCAAGCGTCTGTCCGATGCACTCGCGGATCGCGACCATGTGCATTGCGTGATCCGTGGCAGCGCCGTCAACAACGACGGCGGCGGTGACGGCTTCGCGGCGCCCAGTCAGCTCGCGCAGGAGGAGCTGCTGCGATTGGCCTACCGCAGAGCTTCGGCCGAGCTTCGCGACGTCCAGTACGTAGAGCTGCACGGGACGGGAACCAAGCTCGGCGACCGCGTGGAGGCGGCGGCACTCGGTGCGGTACTTGGTTCTGGCCGAACCGACGATCCACTGCCGGTGGGCTCGGTGAAGACCAACATCGGACACCTCGAGGGTGCTGCCGGCGTCGTCGGGTTGATCAAGGCAGCGCTCGCCGTCGAGCACAGAGAGATTCCGCCGAGCCTCAACTTCGAGCAGCCCCCTCCGGAGCTGCCGTTGGATGCTCTGGGTCTGAGCGTATGTCAAACGCTGCGCGCCTGGCCGAGCCCTGGAGGGCCGGCGCTGGCCGGGGTCAGCTCATTTGGCGTAGGGGGGACCAACTGCCACGTCGTGCTCGGAGGTCCACCTGTGGGGGAATCGGCCGCGTCGGAGTTTGCGCGTGATGAGCTCGTCGCAAGCAATCCGATGCCGCTTGGTGAGGACGTGCTTGCCTGGGTCCTCTCAGGACGCGACGGGGCGGCTTTGTGCGCTCGAGCGCAGCGACTTGGCGAGCATCTCGCCACAGACGACGGGCCCGATGCGACTGACATCGGACATGCGCTCGCCGTCGGCCGAGCCGCGTTCGACCGTAGAGCGGTGATCCTCGGAGGCGGTCGTAAGGAGCTCCTGGCCGGAGTCGACATGTTGGCCCGTGGCGAGCCGGCCGGGCAAGTGATCGAGTGCCTGACCGGCTACGGCGGAGACGGTGCCGTCTTCCTGTTTCCCGGTCAGGGTTCCCAATGGGAGGGGATGGCGCTGGGACTGCTCGACGGCTCTCCCGTGTTCGCCGAGCACATGGCTGCGTGCGAGGATGCGCTCGCGCCGTTCGTCGATTGGTCGCTGATCGATGTGCTCAGAGGCCTCGACGGGGCCCCTGGCTTGGATCGGGTCGATGTGGTGCAGCCGGTCCTGTTCGCAGTGATGGTGTCGCTCGCACAATTGTGGCAAGCCTGTGGCGTGCGACCAGTCGCGGTGGTCGGTCACTCCCAGGGCGAGATTGCCGCGGCGTATGTGGCAGGTGGACTGTCGCTGGGCGATGCGGCGCGCGTGGTGGCGTTGCGTAGCCGTGCTTTGCGCGGACTTTCCGAGCGCGGTGGGATGGTGGCAGTCGCTCACGGAGCAGGGGAGATCGCATCGCTGCTCGACCGTTGGGGGGATCGTCTGGGTGTCGCCGCTTTGAACGGTCCACGCTCGTGCGTCGTGTCGGGCGATCCGGAGGCGCTCGCCGAGCTGCTTCGCGTCTGCGAAGAGGGCGATATCAGGGCGCGCCGGATCGACGTCAGCTATGCGGCACATTCACCACAGATCGATGCCGTGCGCTCCGAGCTGCTCGAAGGTCTGGCGGGGATCGAGTCGCGCTCGAGTGAGATTCGCCTTTGCTCGACGGTGACGGGCGAGTTGATCGATACCAGTCAGCTCGACGCCGACTACTGGTATCGCAATCTGCGTGAGCCGGTTCAGCTCGAGTCGGCGGTGCGCACGTTGTTGGGTGACGCCCCTAAAGCTTTCGTCGAGATCAGCCCGCACCCTGTGCTCACTGCGGGCGTGCAGGAGATTCTCGACGAGCACGCGTCGGAGCTTGGGAGCCTGAGCGAGGCGGAGGAGGCCGCGGTCCTAGGTTCGCTGCACCGTGACGAGGGAGATCCGCGGCGGTTCCTGCGCGCGCTCGCCGAAGCGTGGGTCGCTGGAGTGACCGTTGACTGGGGCACGCTCATCCGACCGGCCGCTACGGGGCACGTCGTACTGCCGACCTATCCCTTTCGGCGAGAGCGACATTGGCTGCAAGCTCGAGCTGGGGAGCAGGATGACGTCGGCCTCGGTGGTGACCTCGCGCCTACGGGGACCTCGACCTACGTAGAGGACGCCGTCGTCGATGAGTCGACCGGGCCGGGCGATCGCGCGATGTCGGCGCAGGAAGGCGGCGACGAGGCCGATTCGACCGATGCCGCAACCACCCACCGTGGCTCGCCACTCGGACGGCGTCTGGCGAGCCTGCCAGATGTGGATAGAGAGCGGGTCGTGCTCGAAACCGTGCGTGCTCAGGTGGCGATCGTGCTGGGTCAGGAATCGCCCGAGTCGGTGGAACCCAGGCGAGCATTCAAGGATCTCGGCTTCGATTCGCGCGCCGCCGTCGAGCTTCGCAACCGCTTGCGGGCGGTGAGCGGGCTGCGGCTCACGACATCGCTTGTCTTCGACAACCCCACGCCGCTGGCCGTCGCCGCCCATGTGCTTGAGGAGCTCACCGGAGCGCGTTCCCCCTACGCGTCGCCGATTGCCGTTGGGCCGGCGGCGGAGCCCGTCGCGATCGTCGGGATGAGCTGCCGCTTCCCCGGCGGTGTGCGCTCTCCAGAGGAATTCTGGAGATTCATCGCGGACGGGGGCGACGCGATCGAGGATTTTCCCACCGACAGAGGGTGGGATCTGAATGCTCTCTACAACCGGAACCTGGATCGCCCGAGCACCGGCTTTGCACGCGTCGGCGGCTTCCTCCACGACGCGGCGCACTTCGACGCTTCGTTCTTCGAGATATCCCCGCGTGAGGCATTGGCGATGGACCCCCAGCAGCGGCTATTGCTCGAAGCGTGTTGGGAGGCGATCGAAGCTGCCGGTCTCGATCCCCATTCGCTGAAGGGCAGTCAGACCGGTGTGTTCGCCGGTGTGAGCGGATCGGACTACCAGTCGAGCTACGGCGTCTGCGCGCCCGAAGTCGACGGTTACCGGCTGACGGGTGGGGCTGCGAGCGTCGTCTCGGGCCGCGTTGCCTATTCCTTCGGTCTCGAGGGCCCTGCGGTGACGGTCGATACCGCCTGCTCATCCTCGCTTGTCGCTCTGCACCTTGCTTGCCAGGCGCTGCGAGCCGGCGAATGCGAGACGGCGCTGGCAGGAGGTGTCAGCTTGCTGTGCACTCCCTTCATGTTTCTAGAGTTCGCCCGGCAGGGCGGACTCGCGCAAGACGGGCGATGCAAGCCGTTCTCCGATGCGGCGGATGGCACCGGTTGGGCAGAGGGTGTGGGTGTCCTGATGCTCGAGCGCCTTTCCGATGCTCGGCGCAACGGACACGAGGTGTTGGGACTGGTGCGCGGGAGCGCCATAAACCAGGATGGTGCGAGCAACGGTTTGACCGCGCCACACGGTCCTTCACAGCAACGGGTGATTTCCCAAGCGCTCGCCAATGCTGGACTCGCAGCCGGCGATGTGGATGCGGTCGAGGCGCATGGCACCGGTACGAGGCTCGGCGATCCGATCGAGGCGCAGGCGTTGATCGCGACCTATGGCCAGGGTCGTGGGGAGGGACGTCCGCTGTGGCTCGGATCGGCGAAGTCGAACATCGGTCACACGCAAGCGGCAGCCGGCGTGGCCGGTGTGATCAAGATGATCATGGCGATGCGTCACGGCGTGCTGCCAAGGACGCTGCACGTGGATGAGCCTTCACGCGAGGTCGACTGGTCGAGCGGTGCCGTCTGCTTGTTGCAGGAGGAGCAGCCATGGGAGCGCCACGGGGAGCCCAGGCGCGCTGGTGTCTCGTCGTTTGGCGTGAGCGGTACGAATGCGCACGTGATTCTCGAGCAGGGATCCGTGGAGACCGAGAGCGGGACTTCTCCCGGCGCACCACGCCGCTATGGGCAGGATGCGATCAGCGATCTGGTGCTACCTCCGTGGGTGCTCTCCGGTCATGGCAAGGGCGGGTTGCGTGGTCAGGCTGAGCGACTGCGCGCGCATCTGGCCGATTCCTCCGAGCTCGACGTCCGAGATGTCGCGGTCTCGCTTGCGCGTCGTCCACTGCACTCGGATCGCGCGGTCGTATTTGGGGCCGATCGTCGCGAGCTGCTGGACGGGCTGAGCCGCCTCGCGGATGGGGAGGCTACCGGCGAGGTGCTCCAGGGCGCCGGGAGAGACCACGAGCAGGCCGTGTTCGTGTTCCCCGGCCAGGGCTCGCAATGGCCGGGCATGGCGCTCGAGCTGCTGGATGAGTCGCCTGTGTTCGCATCGCACCTGCAGGCGTGCGCCGACGCGCTGGATCCATTCGTGGACTGGCGCCTGCTGGATGTGCTCAGGGGGTCAGGGGGTGCGCCAGGGCTGGATCGTGTGGACGTGGTGCAACCAGCGCTGTTTGCCGTGATGGTCTCGCTGGCAGCGCTCTGGCGCGCATGTGGCATACGCCCGACCGCGGTGGTGGGCCATTCGCAAGGAGAGATCGCCGCCGCGCATGTCGCCGGCGCTCTGTCCTTGGCCGACGCGGCGCGCGTGATCGCACTGCGCAGTCAGGCATTGCGAGAGCTCTCGGGGCGGGGAGGGATGGTGTCGGTCCAGATCGGCGCGCAGGAGATGAGGCACCTGCTCGCCCGCTGGGGCGACCGGGTCGTTGTCGCGGCTGTCAACGGTCCACGCTCACTTGTCGTGTCAGGCGATCCGGACGCGCTCGAGCAGCTGTTGTCCAGCTGTCTGGCCGATGGCATCGGTGCACGTGAGATCGATGTGAGCTATGCGGCGCACTCCGCCCAGATCGACGCGCTGCGAGAGGATCTGCTCCAAGGGCTCGCGCCCATAGCTCCTCGGCCTGGGGAGGTCCCATTCTTCTCGACAGTCATGGGGGGGTCGATTGACACGACGCAGCTCGACGCCGACTACTGGTATCGCAACCTACGCGAGCCGGTCCAGCTGGAGGCGGTCGTGCGTGCGCTCGCGGGGGACGGACATCGTTGCTTTGTCGAGGTGAGTCCGCATCCCGTCCTGACGATGGGAGTGCAGGAGACACTCGAGAATTGCGGCTCCGAGCCGATGACGGTCTCGGTGACGGGCTCGCTACGCCGCGGCGAGGGGGGCGTCGCGCGCTTTCTGCGCTCTGTGGCAGAGGTGTTCGTACACGGAGTGGATGTAGCCTGGGTAGAGGCCCTCGCCGGCTCGGGGGCGCGCTCGGCGTCGCTTCCCACCTACGCCTTTCAGCGGCAGCGCTATTGGCTCGATCCCCCTTCGAGCTCGCTGACGGCTGCCGGTAGGGGATCGTCCGACCACCCCCTGCTGGGCGCGGCTCTCGCGGTTGCCGAGGATCGCAAATGGCTGTTCACAGGCCAGCTGTCGCTGCTAACGCATCCCTGGCTCTCAGATCATGCCGTGATGGGCCAGGTGCTACTGCCCGGCACCGCATTGCTCGAGCTCGTACTGCACGCCGGAGCACAGCTCGGCTGCGCTCAGGTTCAGGAGCTGGTGTTGGAAGCGCCTTTGACACTTGCAGAGCAGGGGGCCCTTCAAATTCAGATCGCGGTCGGTGAGGCGGACGCGGCCGGTGCTCGCGCCGTGAATATTCATTCGCGCGTCGGCGATGGCGCACGCGAGCAGTTTGATGGGGTCGTCGAGGAATCGTGGGTGCGCAACGCGACGGGCGTCCTGGTGGCGGCCGAGCAGTCGGGCGCCGACGGGCTGGTCGATCGGCAGGCAGGATCATTCGCCGAGGTGTGGCCACCGACCGGTGCCGTAGAGGTCGACGTCGATGAGTTGTACGCTCGCCTGGTCGAGCGCGGTCATGACTACGGGCCGGCGTTCCATGGTCTGCGGGCCGCTTGGTCGCGCGATGGAGAGGTGTTCGCGGAGGTAGCGCTCCGCGAGGAGCAGCACGGGCAGGCGAGCCGCTTTGGTTTGCATCCGGCCCTGCTCGATGCGGCCCTGCACGCGAGCAGTCTGCTTGACGGAGACACGGATGCCGATGGGCAAGCCTTGGCCGGTGGGCGTGCATTGCTGCCGTTCGTGTGGAGAGGGGTGCGGTTGCGCAGGAGCGGAGCTTCGAGTCTGCGCGTGCTTCTGTCCTCCACTGGAGAGCAAGCCTTCGCGGTGGCCGTTGCGAACGAGCGGGGCGAGGAAATCGCCTCGGTGGACTCGCTGACGATGCGTCCGGCGCCGGTCGAGCAGGTCGAGCAAAAGCGCTCGCTCCTGCGTGTCGGCTGGGCGCCTGTCGTTGCTAGGAGAGGACTGGACGCGAAATCGATTGCGCTGCTCGGTCCGGGCCTTCGAGCGATCGGCATGTCCGGTTTCGATACGCACGAGGATTTGCGGTCCTTGGGAGAGGCGCTCGACGCGGGCGCCACGGGGCCGGTCGCGGTGCTCGCAGACTGGCTGGAAGACGGGTCGCCGAGGCCGGTGCCGGTGCTCGCCGGTGCTCGCGTCAAGCGAATGCTCGAGCTCGCCCAAGCGTGGCTCGTCGAGGAGCGCTATGCCGGTCTGCGCCTGGTGCTCGTGACGAGCCGGGCCATGTGCACCGGCGCGGAGGACGCTCCGCCTGATCCGGCGGTTGCGTCGTTGTGGGGGCTTTTGCGCACGGCAATCTCCGAGCACCCCGGACGCTTTGGACTCATCGACGTCGACGGCGATCCCGCTTCATGGGAACTGTTGAGCACCGCGCTCGCTACTGGAGAGGAGCAGCTTGTCGTGCGCGACGGCGAGCTGTTCTCCCCACGGCTTGTGCGTATCGCTCACTCGGAGCGCCGCATTCAGAGCAGCACGACAACGCCCGACTTGGATGGCACGGTCTTGATCACGGGTGGCACCGGGAAGCTGGGCGGCCTCTTGGCGCGCCATCTCGTGATTCGCCACGGCGTGCCGAGCCTCGTGCTCCTGAGTCGCCGTGGCAAGCAGGCCGCCGGCGCCGTCGAGCTCGAACGCGAGCTCGTGGAGCTGGGCGCCGAGGTGGCGATCGAGGCGTGCGATGTCAGCGATCGCGATCAAGTCGCAGCGTTGATCGACGGCCTTTCGGAGGGTCCTCGCCTACGTGCGGTCGTGCATGCTGCCGGTCATCTGGAGGACGGTGTGATCGAGTCGCTCACGCCCGAGGCCGTGGACCGGGTGTTGGCGGCAAAGGCGGACGCGGGGTGGCATCTGCACGAGCTCACACGCGAGCTCGACCTGTCGGCGTTCGTGCTGTTCTCCTCGGCCAGTGGCATTCTCGGCGGCGCGGGGCAGGGTAACTACGCGGCGGCGAATGTTTTCCTGGACGCTCTGGCCGCCCAGCGGCTGACAGAAGGTCTGCCGGCGTGTTCGATCGCATGGGGACTGTGGGAGGAGGCGAGCGGTATGACGGGAAGCCTCGACGGGGCGGATCTCGCGCGGCTCGCCAAGTCCGGTGTGAGCGCTATCTCCGTCGAGGAAGGGCTCGAGCTGTTCGACAGCGCCCTGTACACGCACGAGGCGCTCACCGTCGCACTGCGCCTTGATCCCGTCGAGCTGCGAGCCCGGGCCAGAGAACGAGCGCTCCCGCCGCTGTTCGGAGGGCTCATACAAGTGCCCGCCGTGCACGCACGTGACGCAGCCGGCACGAGATTGCTGGAACAACTCCGAGATGTCTCGGGGACCGTGCGTCACGGCTTGATGCTGGAGGCGGTGTGCGCGGAGGTCGCAACCGTCCTAAATCAGCCTTCGCCGCGGACGATCGATCCACGGCGCCCGTTCAAGGAGCTTGGCTTCGACTCGTTGATGGCGCTCGACCTGCGCAACCGTCTTGCCGTGGAGACAGGGCTGCGCCTGACTGCCACGCTGGTGTTCGACTATCCCGCTCCTGCCTTGCTTGCCGAGCACTTGCTGGCGGAGCTCGACGGTACTCGCGCCGAGGTTCCGGTCAGGCGCACGAGCTCGGCGCGAGTAGACGAGCCGATCGCGATCGTCGGGATGAGCTGCCGCTACCCGGGAGGTGTGAGCTCTCCCGAGCAGCTGTGGGAGCTGGTCGACGGCGGGGGGGATGCGATCGCGAGCTTTCCAGCCGACCGTGGATGGGATGCGAGCCCGCATAGCGGCCTTCCGCGGAGCGGCGAGGAGCCCGACTATGTACGCGAAGGCGGCTTCTTGTACGACGCCGCGGACTTCGATCCGGCCTTCTTCGATATCGGTCCGAGTGAGGCGCTCGCGATGGACCCACAACAGCGACTGATGCTCGAAACGTGTTGGGAGGCGATCGAAGCCACGGGAATCGATCCGAGATCGTTGAGAGGCAGCCGGACAGGTGTGTTCGCGGGCGTGATGTATCACGACTATGCGGCCGGCGCGGCCAGATTCGCGCCTGCGAGCGTAAACGGCTACCTCGGGGTGGGCAGCGCCGGGAGTGTCGTTTCCGGCCGGGTGGCCTATTCGTTCGGCTTGGAGGGGCCGGCGGTAACCGTCGACACCGCGTGCTCCTCTTCCCTGGTCGCTCTGCATTTGGCCGTCCAGGCACTGAAAGGCGATGAATGCTCGCTCGCGCTGGCAGGAGGAGTGACGGTCATGTCCACTCCCGACGTGTTTGCCGAATTCGCCCAACAAGGGGGGTTCGCGGGTGATGCACGATGCAAGCCGTTTTCCGAGGCGGCCGATGGTGCGGGCTTCTCCGAGGGTGTTGGAGTGCTGCTGCTGGAGCGGCTCTCCGACGCGCGGCGCCTGGGACATCCGGCGCTCGCGGTGATTCGCGGCAGCGCCGTCAATCAGGATGGCGCGAGCAACGGGCTGACGGCGCCGAATGGCCCGTCTCAGCAGCGGGTGATCCGCGACGCGCTCGCGAGCGCCGGCCTGTCGGCCGACCAGGTGGATGTCGTCGAGGCGCACGGCACCGGCACCATGCTCGGCGACCCGATCGAGGCGCAGGCGTTGCTCGCGACCTATGGGCAAGCGCCCGGTCGGGAGCAGCATCCTCTGTGGCTGGGGTCGCTGAAGTCCAACCT
>DATHNH010000228.1:0-14473 GCA_035486255.1 Solirubrobacteraceae bacterium
GACGAGCTGGTCGCGCGTGGACGCATCACACGCGTGGAGAACGGCTCAGAGGCTCCGCTGTCGGCCGAGCAGGCCGCCCAGAACACGATCAAGGCGATCGGCAAGGGCCTGCTCAAGACGATCTCGAAGATGGGCATCTCCACGATCCAGTCCTACCGTGGAGCGCAGATCTTCGAGGCTGTCGGACTCGAGCGCGAGCTGGTCGACTGCCACTTCACGGGTACTGCCTCGCGTATCGGGGGCATCGGCTTGGATGTGTTGGCCGTCGAGGCGCTCGAGCGCCACGCGCGTGCCTACCCGGCTCCGCGGGATGACCTGCTACCTGTCGGCGGCGTCTATGCGTGGCGGCGCGACGGCGAGCACCACATGTGGAACCCGGAGACGATCGCGCTCGTCCAGCACGCGGTGCGCTCAGCCAACGGCAATGTCGCGGCGGCGCTCGCCGGCGACCCGGCCGCGCACGCCGAGGTGCGCGACTCGCCGGCCTTCGTCAAGTATCGCGAGTATGCCGCCGCCGTCAACGAAGACGCCGCACGCAAGGCCACCCTGCGCGGTCTGCTGCGGATCCGCGGTGAGCGGCGTGCGGACGAACAGGATTCCGGCGGCGGCGACGGGGGAGATGCCGAGCAGGGGATTCCGTTGGACGAGGTCGAGCCCGCCAAGGAGATCGTCAGGCGCTTTTGCACCGGAGCCATGAGCCTCGGCTCGATATCCCGTGAGGCGCACGAGACGCTCGCGATCGCGATGAATCGTCTCGGCGGGCGCTCCAACACGGGCGAGGGCGGCGAGGACCCGGCGCGATTCACGCCCGACCCGGGCGGCGACAGGCGCCGTTCGGCGATCAAGCAGGTCGCCTCGGGTCGCTTCGGCGTGACGATCCACTATCTGGTCAATGCGGACGAGCTGCAGATCAAGATGGCCCAGGGGGCCAAGCCCGGCGAGGGTGGCCAGCTGCCCGGTCACAAGGTCGACGCCTACATCGGCTCGATCCGTCACACCACACCCGGTGTCGGCCTGATCTCCCCACCGCCCCACCACGACATCTACTCGATCGAGGATCTCAAGCAGCTGATCTACGACCTGCGCTGCTCCAACCCCGAGGCGCAGGTGTCGGTCAAGCTCGTCTCCGAGGTGGGTGTGGGCACGGTCGCCGCCGGCGTATCCAAGGCCAATGCCGACCGCGTCCTGATCGCCGGACACGACGGCGGCACCGGCGCGTCGCCGTTGTCCTCGATCCAGGCGGCCGGCATCCCCTGGGAGATCGGCCTGGCCGAGACCCAGCAGACATTGCTGCTCAACGATCTGCGCTCGCGCATCGTCGTTCAGACAGACGGCCAGCTGAAGACCGGCCGCGATGTAGTCATCGCCGCGATGCTGGGCGCGGATGAGATGGGCTTTTCTACGGCGCCGCTGATCGCCACCGGCTGCATCATGATGCGCGCCTGCCATTTGAATACTTGCCCTGTGGGCATCGCCACGCAGGACCCGGAGTTGCGCAAGCGCTTCAAGGGGCGCCCCGAGCACGTCGTCAACTTCTTTTTCTTCGTTGCCGAGGAAGTTCGCGAGATTCTCGCCTCGCTCGGCTTGCGTACGCTGGACGAGGCGATCGGACGCGTCGATTTGCTTAGTGCGGAGACAGCCATCGGACACTGGAAGGCGCGCGGCGTCGACCTCACGCACGTGCTCGCCCATGTCGAGCTGCCCGAGGGAGCGGCACGCCATCGTGTGACGCCGCCGCCGAGCGTCCTGGGGGATGCGCTCGACTGGGAGCTCGTGGAGCGCTCGCGTGCGGTCATCGACGCGCCTGGCTCGGCTCTGGGGGGGGATGTGCACGGCGAGGCGCAGGAGGTGGCTGTGCAAGCCATCGCTCGCGATGGATCGAGGCGCGCACGCGTGGAGATCGAGCTGCCGATTCGCAACGTCAACCGTTGCGTGGGCGGCATCCTCTCCAGCCACATCGCACGTGCGCGCGGAGCCCAGGGCTTGCCGCCGGACTCGATCGTGGTGCGCTTCAAGGGCTCTGCAGGCCAGAGCTTCGGCGGCTGGCTCGCGCCCGGCGTTACCTTCGAGCTCGAGGGTGACACCAACGACTACACCGGCAAGGGCCTCTCCGGCGGCGTGGTGTCTGTGCGCCCATCGCGCGGCCTGGGCGAGGGCTTCGTCGCACAGGAGAACGTGATCGTCGGCAATACGGTGCTCTACGGGGCTACCTCCGGCCGCGCTTTCTTCAGGGGCCTCGCGGGCGAGCGGTTCGCGGTGCGCAACTCCGGCGCCCACGCAGTCGTCGAGGGTGTGGGCGATCACGGCTGCGAGTACATGACGGGTGGGCGTGTCGTCGTGCTCGGCCCGACCGGGCGCAACTTCGCCGCGGGTATGAGTGGCGGAATCGCATACGTCCTCGACGAGGACGGGTATTTTCCCGCTCGCTGCAACATGGGGATGGTGGGCTTCGACGAGATTTCGCCGGCTGACGCGATCGAGCTGCGCGCGATGATCGAGGAGCACGCGCGGCACACCGACTCGCCGGTGGCGCACGACGTGCTCGAGCGTTTCGAGCAGCTGCTGGCAAGCGGCTCGCTCGTGAAGGTGATGCCTCACGACTACAAGCGCGTATTGCGCGAGCTGGCAGAGGAAGAGGCCGCCCTGGCCGGCGCCCCGGTATCGAGCAACGGCAGCGTGCCGGTCGAGTCACTCGACGCGGTCGGCGCGTCAGGTGCGGTGGGCGAGCCCGAGGAGGAGCCGATCTGATGGGGAAGCTAGGTGGTTTCCTGCAAATCGAGCGTCACGGGATGACCTATCGCGATCCCGGCAAGCGCGCGCACGACTACCAGGAGTTCGTCGTGGAGCGGCCCGTGGGCGAGCTACGCGAACAGGGCGCTCGTTGCATGGAATGCGGTGTGCCGTTCTGCCACAACGGCTGCCCGCTCGGCAACCTGATCCCCGACTGGAACGACCTCGTGTATCGCGATCGCTGGCAGGAGGCGATCGTCCAGTTGCACGCCACCAACAACTTCCCCGACTTCACCGGACGCCTGTGCCCCGCGCCGTGCGAGGCGGCTTGTGTGCTCGAGATCCGCGAGGGCGACTCGGTCACGATCAAGCAGATCGAGCTTGCGATCGTCGACAGGGCCTTCAAGGAAGGCTGGATAAGGCCCGAGCCGCCCAAGCCCAAGTACGAGACCGGCCAGTCCGTGGCGGTCGTCGGCTCTGGTCCCGCCGGTATGGCCGCCGCCCAGCAATTGCGCCGTGCGGGCCACAACGTCACGCTGTTCGAGCGCGACGAGGCCGCCGGTGGTCTTGTGCGCTTCGGCGTGCCCGACTTCAAGATCGAAAAGCGAGTCGTGCAGCGGCGAGTGGAGCAATTGATCGCCGAGGGCGTGGACTTGCGCTGCGGCGTGGATGTCGGCACGGATGTGACCGTGGCAGAGCTGCGGGAGCGCTTCGACGCCGTCGTGCTTGCAACCGGCTCGCGCGTCCCGCGCGATCTGTCCGTGCCGGGACGCGAGCTGCAAGGAGTCCACTTCGCGATGGACTACCTCTACCAGCGCAATCGTTTTGTCGCGAGCGAGTATGGCCCCGAGCCGACCGTGCCGCAACCGCCTATCGGCGAGCCGATCACGGCTGCCGGCAAGCACGTGGTGGTGATCGGCGGGGGCGACACGGGCGCCGACTGCGTCGGTAACTCGCTGCGTGAGGGCGCCCTCACGATCGTTCAGCTCGAGCTCCTGCCGGAACCCCCGGAGCACAGGCCTGACGAGCGTACGCCGTGGCCGGAGTGGCCGCTGAAGTATCGCCTCTCCTATGCGATGGAGGAGGCAAGCAGGGCGGGCCTCGGCGAGCAGGACTACTCGGTCACGACCACCCACTTCTCAAGCGACGAGCATGGCAATGTCGCTGCGCTCCACATCGCGGGAGCCGCCTCGGCGCCGCCATTTGCTCCTCTCCCCGGCACAGAGCGTGAGCTGCCGGCTCAACTCGTGTTGCTGGCGATGGGCTTCCTGCATCCCGAGCAGCCGCTGCTGGATCGACTCGGCGTGGAGAAGGATCCCCGCGGCAACGTCAAGGCGCTCAAGCCCTATACGACCTCCGTGGATGGCGTGTTTGCCGCCGGCGACGCGCGTCGCGGGCAGTCGCTGATCGTGTGGGCCATAAACGAGGGACGCCAATGCGCGCGGATGGTCGATCGTTATCTGGCGGGTCTGCGCGCCGATCCCGCTGTTGGCGGCTCGCCGGGCGGCGCGGTGGTGACGGGCCGCGAGGACGGTGGTCTTGCCGGCCACGGCGATGCCGACGAAGGCCCTGAGGGGCCGCCGCAGCACGTCGGGCCCGGCGTGCCCGCGGAGTAGTGACGACGGCCCTCGTTGGCCGTGCGGCCAGTCTGAGCCCAGCGGCGCTAGGCTTGTGATCGTGAGCCAGTCGGCCGAGAGAGGACACGCGCAGTCAAGCAACGGTGGGAGCTCGATCGAGCAGCCCTCCTCGCACGGACTGCCGCGCACCTGCATCATCGGGGCCGGATCCTCGGGCATCGCCGCCGCCAAGGCGCTGCTCGACCGAGGAATTCCCTTCGACTGCTTTGAGAAGTCAGATCAGGTCGGCGGCAACTGGGTATTCGGCAATCGCAACGGGATGTCGGCCGCATACAGAGATCTGTTCATCAACGTCTCGCGCGAGCGGATGGCCTACGCCGACTTCCCAATGCCGAGCACCTACCCGGACTTTCCCCACCACACCCACATCAAGGAGTACTTCGACAACTACGTAGACCACTTCGGCCTGCGCGAGCACATCACGTTCGAGACGGGCGTCGAGCATACGCGCAAGCGTGAGGATGGCGTGTGGGAGATCGAGCTCGAGAAGGGGGAGACACGTAGGTACGACGCGCTGATCGTCGCCAACGGCCACCACTGGGACCCGCGCTGGCCCGAACCCGCCTTTAAAGGCGCCGACACCTTCCAGGGAGAGCAGCTACACGCCCACTCCTATGTGGACAACTCGATCTTCGCCGGCAAGGACGTCGTCGTGCTCGGCATGGGCAACTCGGCGATGGACATCGCGGTGGAGTCCTCTTATGTGGCCGCCAACACCTACCTGGCGGCGCGCAAAGGGGCGTGGATCATCCCCAAGTATGTGTTTGGCAAGCCGGTCGACCAACTTCCCAACAACCCGCGCGTGCCATTTGCGATCCGCCAGCGCATGATCCACCAGACGATCAAGACGCTGACCGGGCCGCCCGAGCGCTACGGCCTACCCAAGCCCGACCACAAGTTCGGCGAGGCCCACCCGACCGTATCGGGGCGCATCCTCGATCGCATCGCCCATGGCACGATCGCGCCGAAGCCGAACATCGCCTCGCTGCAGGGTGATTGCGTGCGCTTCACAGACGGCAGCGAAGTGCACGCCGATGTGGTTGTCTACTGCACCGGCTACAAGATCAGCTTCCCGTTCTTCGATGCCGACTTCCTTGCTGCACCGGACAATCACATCGAGCTCTTTCGCCGTGTCTTTCATCCGGAGATCGAGGGTCTCTACTTCATCGGCCTGCTCCAACCGCTCGGTGCGATCATGCCGCTGGCCGAGGCGCAGGGGGCGTGGGTCGGCGACTATCTGCGCGGTGAGTACGCGCTGCCCTCTCGAGCCGAGTTGAGCCGCGATATCGCCTCCGACCAGGCGGCGATGCGCAAGCGCTACATCGCTTCCAAGCGTCACACGATCCAGGTCGACTTCAGCGACTACCTGTATGCGCTCGAGGCGGAGCGTCGTGCCGGCGGCGAGCGTGCGCGAGCGCGCGGCTTTGCCGTGCCACTTCGCGGACGCGCGACCGTCCCGGCGCATAGCGTCTGAGTAGGTCTCCTTTTGGGATATGGGGTCGTGCTCGAGGTATTCGGCCGCCATGCCACGCCAGTTCGCAGGTATTTGCTCAGCTCGTGGGGATCCGTCGAGAGCGGCACCGGACGAATGCCTCGGTCTCGCTAGCGTTACGGACGTGAGCCCTACCTTTTGCCGCCACAACCGCTTCGTCGATCGCTGTCCGATCTGTCGCGAGACCGTTCCGGGGCAGACCTCGGCGCGCCGCGCGATCAAGTCCAAGCGTGCGGGGACGGCCTCCGGGACGCAGGCCGAAGCACGGGCGAGCGCAGGACGGGGGGCGACGTCGCGCGCGGGGGCAGGCGCGCGCGGTCAAGCGGGGAGAACCTCCACGCGACAAAGCCGGGAAGTGCGCGTCCATCACGAGGTGCGAGCCCGGGACGATGGCTACCGCTGCGAGCTGGTTGCGGGCCTGCACGCATCCGAGGATGCCCGACGGCTCGCCCACGAGATCGGCTTTGCCGGCGGACGACTGCTCGCGCTGGGTGCGTCTCCGCCCAGCTTCTACACGCAAGCGCACGACTGTGGGGACATCGAGCAGGCCACTTGGATGTGCTTCCTTGCGGCCTATCTCTCTCCGTTGCAAGGGGACCAGGCATTCTCGGGGATCCGCGAGGCACTGCTCTCCTCGAGTTGGACGTCCGACATCGCTCCCGACCTTCGGGAGATTCCGCTCGGCCCGCGCACATCTCACGATCCGGCTCGCGGCTCGGAGACGTTGGTCGCATATCGTCGCTTCGTCGAGCACGCCGGCTCACAGCAGCGAGCTTTCGCAGGTGAGCCCGAGTGGACATCCCAGCGGCGTTTCGCGCGCTTGTTCGAGCGGCTCGCGCTGCCAGGCTTCGGACGCATGGGTCGCTATGACCTGCTGGTGACGCTCGGAGGACTCGGGCTGTACGAGCTGTGCGCCGACTCGCTACAGCTCGTCACGCGCTCCCCACAAGCAGCCTCCGACCGCACATCGCAGGCCGCCAAGCGTGTCTTCGGGATCGGCGATCCGATCATCATCGAGCGGCGTGCGCACGCGCTCGTAGAGGCCCTCTCGATGCCGATCGAAGTGCTCGATCTCGCGCTCTACAACTGGAGCACGGCGGGCCCCGCGCAGGAGCGTGTGACGCTCGGCTTTCCGGCCGACGAATGCGACGTCCAGGCGGTCCAGCGGGCTGAAGCAGCGCTCGGGATCTGCCCCCCGGCTCCAGTGCCCGACGAGGACTGACACGCGCATCCCGGGTGCCCACGCGCGCCGGCTCCACCTGGTAATCCGTGTGCGCATCCTTGGCGCCTACAGGCGTGTCGCGAGCGTGAGTTTTGCCGTCCACACCGAGGCCTAAAGTCCTGCGTGTTACGTCCCCCGTCCCGCAAGACCAGGGAGCCGCCATGCCGCTCTGCTTCATCGAGCCCCACGACGCCATCAGAGTGATCGCAGATTCCGTCGGCCGCGAGGCCCGCCGGCAGCTGGTCGGCGAGGTGGTGCGTGCGTGGGTCGACGATCTCCCTGACCAAGAGCTGACGTTCCACTACGAGCGTGCGATCGCCGGCCTGGATCAAGACGACCTGCATCTGCTCGCTGCGTGGCACGCTTCGCTCGAGGTCGGCCACCCTGTGCCCAACACCGACTTTCTCGTCGGGGTCTTCCCGAGTCTCGGCGAGAATCGCCGTGAGGCACTGAAGATCGCCGCCGGCTTCAAGGGCGAGGAAGCCTTTCAGGCCGGTGTCGCCGAGGAACAGGCGCTCGACACTGTGCTTCCTCACCTTTCGCGCGCTCGTGCGATCGAGTTGGCCGAGGAGTGCATTCAGCTGTATCAGTGGGATCGCCTGGGCTCCTATAACTGAGGTGCGCGCGCAGAACGATCGGAGCGGTAATGACGAGCTCATCCGGCCCAGCTAGACTCAACGCATGTCCGAGGTCACCTCAGAGCCAAATCTCACCGTCGATGACGTCATGGACGCCCTGTCGAACGTGATCGACCCGGAGCTCGGCCTCGACTTCGTCGAGCTCGGCCTCATCTACGGCGTCGAGGTCTCAGGTGGCGATGTGCATGTGACGTTCACGCTGACCACCCCCGGCTGTCCGATCGGTCCTCAGGTCACCGAGCAGATCGAAGAGTTCGTCGGCGAACTCGACGGCGTTGCCTCCGTCGAATCGGAGATGGTCTTTACGCCCCCGTGGTCGCCCGAGAAGATGTCCGAGGACGCGAAGTTCGCTTTGGGCTACTGACGCCGCCGGGCGGCGTGCCGCGGCGTCCTCTCTCGCTAGTGTGCAAAGCACACTTCGCTCAGTGCGTCCTTGCATCGCTTGCCCAGCGACGCCAGTAGCAGCATGTCCGAGAAACGATTCGATTAGGAGCTGATGGGTGCGGCGCGCTTGGCCTTTGGCTTCGTCGCGTCCGCGACTTTGCGCTTGGGGCGGCTGCTCGCCGCGTTGCCGGTAACGGTCTTCTGAGCCGCGCCCGCCTGCTTTTCCTTGGCCAGCTCCACGAGCTCCGCCAGCTCCTCGGCGATGCTGTCGCCGATCGAGTCGATGTCGGGCAGCGCGTCGAAGTCGCCGAGCAGTCCGAAGTTCATCTCGCCCGCGTAGGACATGATCGCAACGGCGAGCGCATGGTTCTCCGGGAGGAACGCCACGGGGAACACACGCTCCATTCGTCGTCCGAGCACATACAAGGGGAATTGCGGTCCCGGTACGTTGGTGACGATCAGGTTGAACAGGCGCGTTGAGAAGTTCAGGCGCGATGCCTGTGCAAGGATCGTGGGCGGCGCGAAATTCTGAGCGCCGGCGATCACCTCGGCCCCGAGCGCCTGCTTTGACTCCTTGAGTCCGTCCATCGCCTGCTTGACGAAACGCAGTCGCTGAAGTGGATCGGCGATGTACACCGGCAGGGGCCCCCTCATCACCACGATCCGGTTGCCGCCCTCGTGGCGTTCGCCCAACGTTCGTACCGACACCGGCACGAGCGCACGCATCTCCATCCCCTCGGTGCGCACGCCGCGGGCGATCAGGAATGAGCGCAGCGCTCCGGTGACGACGGTCAGGACGACGTCGTTGACCGTGCCCCCGAAGGTGTTCTTGACGATCTTGAAGTCATCCAGCTGCGCCGCTATCCCGACGAAGCGCCGATGTGGTCCGATCGCGACATTCAGCGGCGTCGCCGGCGCCGGGTTGAGCCCAGCCCAAACAATCTCGCCGACACCCTCAGCCGCCTCGCGCGCACGCTCGAGCGTTCGCTCCGGGTGCGTCAATGCCCCGACGGTCGCCCCAACCATCTCGACGCCCGCGCGCACAGCTCCGCGCAGGCCGGCTGCGACCAGCTCGGTCGTGTCGGGCTCGGGGTTCGGTTTCCATGGCCTGCCCGAGTGGCGCAGTGCCGGCGGGTCGGGGGTGACATCGAACAGCACGGTCGCGAGGTCCACACCGGCGATGCCGTCGATCAACGAATGGTGAGTCTTCGAGATCAGTGCGAAGCGGTCCTCGAACCCCTCGATCAACCACATCTCCCACAGCGGCCTGGAGCGGTCGAGCGCTTGCGAGAAGATTCGCGCCGTCAGGTTGCGCAGTTGTTCCCAGCTGCCCGGGCTGGGCAGCGCCGTGTGGCGGACATGGAACTCGAGATTGAAGCTCGGATCGTCGACCCAAACCGGACGCCCGCTGTCGAGCGCGGTGTAGGCGAGCTTGTGTCGATAGCGCGGCACCAGGTGCAGACGCCGGCGAATCTGCTCGAGGAACTCCTCCATGCTCGGTGGAGGACCCTCGACGATCGTCAATCCACCCACGTGCATGTGCGAACTGGCCCCCTCCTGGTGCAGGAAAGAGGCGTCCACCGCTGTCAGTCTGTCGAGGTGACGCTGTGCCATATGCCAAGAGTACCCACCGCGTGCACGGGGAGCTGTCGAGCAAGTTGCCTGGCGCTCGTCCAGCGGGAAGTCGGGGTGACGGCGGGCGGGAATCGGCGAAGCAGGGAGCAGGCCGAACAGCCGTCTCTACAATGAACACGGTGCCCAACGATACGGTGACAGAGCCGAACACGGTGGAGAAGCTCCTGCTCGCCGCGCCGCGCGGATATTGCGCGGGTGTCGATCGCGCCGTGCAGACAGTGGAACGTGCGCTCGACCTACACGGGCCGCCGGTGTATGTGCGCAAGCAGATCGTGCACAACAAGCACGTCGTGGAGCTGCTGGCGGCGCGCGGCGCGGTGTTCGTCGAGGACGTAGCCGAAGTGCCCGAGGGTGCACTCACCGTCTTCTCCGCCCATGGTGTCTCGCCGAAGGTGCGCAGCGATGCGCAGGAACGCGGGCTGGAGACGATCGACGCCACCTGTCCGCTTGTGACAAAGGTCCACCGCGAGGCGCTTCACTTCGCCGAGGACGGCTACACGATCGTGCTCGTGGGTCACGATGGCCACGAGGAGGTCCAAGGGACGATGGGGGAGGCCCCCGAGCACATCGTGCTCGTCGAGAACGAGCGGGATGTAGACGAGCTTGTCGTCGAGGACCCCGAGCGTGTCGCCTACATAACGCAGACCACGCTCTCGGTGGATGAAACGACTTCGATCGTAAAGCGGTTGCACGAACGCTTCCCTTCGATAGTCGGTCCGCGCACCGACGACATCTGCTACGCCACCACCAACCGACAAGCTGCCGTCAAGCAGATGGCCGGCGATTGCGATCTTATGCTCGTGATCGGCTCGCGCAACTCCTCCAATTCGGTGCGCCTCGTCGAGGTCGCCCGCGATTGCGGTACAGAGGCCTACCTGATCGATCATGCTGGTGAGGTGCGCGAGGAATGGCTTGCCGGCAAGCGGGTAGTCGGTGTCAGCTCGGGCGCCAGCGCCCCGGATGATCTGGTTCAGGACCTGCTCAATTTCTTCCGTGCGCGTGGGGTGCAGGACATTTCCGAGTTCCATGTCGTTCGCGAGGATGTGCGCTTCATGCTGCCGAAGCCGATCCGCGAGGCAGTCGCCGCGGCGTCTTGAGCTGAGTGGGAGTGGATCCTCCTAGGGAGATCGTTCCGCGCCGAACGATCTATGAAGGCAAACCACCACCGACCCGCTTGCCTCGCGCGCAACTGTGCTGTATGCGTTTGCAACGAGCTCGACGGAGCGAAGTGGTCAGATGCGTACGCTAGTCATCTCAGACCTTCATCTCGGCGCCGGCTCAGGTGCTGACGTGTTGCGCCGTGGAGGTCCGCGAGCGGCATTGATCGACGCGCTCGAGGAGATCGACCAACTCGTCTTGCTCGGCGACGTACTCGAGCTGCGCCATGGCCCACGGCGAGATGCGCTCGCGGCTGCACGTCCGTTCTTCGAGGAGCTTGGGCGAGCGTTCGCGGGTCGCGAGATCGTGGTGATAGCAGGCAATCACGATCATGCGCTGGTGGAGTCTTGGGCGCGTCGTCGTGACGAAGCCGCGGCTCCTGTCCCGCTGGTCCTGGAACAGCGCTTCTCAGCCGAGGAGGCATCCTCGATGCTTGCGACGCTTGCCTTGTGGGCCGAACCGGCGCGCCTGAGCGTTGCCTACCCCGGCTTGTGGTTGCGCCCTGACGTATATGTGACGCACGGTCATTACCTCGACTGTCATCTGACGATTCCCACGATGGAGCGACTCGGGATCGGGATGACCGCTCGTGTGCAGAGTCGATCGCCTGACGCCTTCGCGACCGTCGGCGACTACGAGGCCGTCACCGCCCCCGTGTTCGCATGGATCGACGCCGTTGCGCGGCAAGCTCCGACCGGGTCAACGCTCAACGGGCAGTCCACCGTGCGCGCTTGGCGCGCGCTTGCGGGCAAGGGACGTAACGGAAGTAGCGGCTTTGATTTGCGCTCGCGCGCCCTCGCCGGTGCCTTCCCATTCGCGATCGCGGCTCTCAACAGGGCGGGGATCGGCTCCTTTCAAGCTGACATTTCGACGGCTGAGCTGCGCCGCGCAGGCCTGCGCGCGATGGGAGAGGTGGCCGCTCGACTCGGTCTCGGCGACGCATACGTGATCTTCGGACACACGCACCGGGCGGGGCCGCTGCCGGGGGATGTGGACGCGGAGTGGCGTGGGCCCGCAGGTGCGCGCTTGCTCAACGCGGGCTGCTGGACCTATGACTCATATTTCGTCACCGACAGGCCTGGTGAGAGCCCGTATTGGCCTGGGGGCAGCGTGCTCGTGGAGGATGTCGGTCCGCCTGTGCTGCGACGGCTGTTGGATGACCGCTCGGCGACCGAGCTCAAGCCACTCCCGGTGTGAAGCACGTCGCCAGGCACTCGACGCCCGCGCCGATCTCCAAGGCGAGCACGCCCGCCGTATGGCGCTCGTGCTCGATCAGCTGATAGGCGCCCGGGTACTCGACGGTCAAAGCCCTTTCCTCGGTCGATACGCCTTTGCCGTCGGCCGTGACGACCCTTACCGCGCCCCAGCCGGTGGGTCGGGTGCCATCTGGATGCGTCTCGGAAGGTGCGAGCACGGCCCACACACTGCCGGCTTCGTAGGGCCCCGACCAGGCTCCCGGCTGCTCCTCCGTCTGGCGCGACAGCTGTGCGTCCGGCGCGTCCTCCGGTCGCAGTGGCTCGAGCGGCTCGCTCTCTATCCCCAGCAGCTCCTGGATCGCGAGCTCGGTCTCCTCGTAGCCACCCTCTCCGTAGTGGTAGTCGAACAGGCGCGCCCTGCCGTCGAACAGGTAGCGTGCCGGCCAGCCGCGGTTCTCGTACTCCTGCCACACCTCGAACTCACTGTCGATCAGGACGGGATGGGCTATCTCCAGGCGAGCTACTGCGTCGCGTACCGCCTGCTCGGGATGCGAGGGCGCAAAGCCGGGACAGTGCACGCCGATCACGCGCAGGCCATCGTCGGCATAGCGCTCGTGCCAGGCCTTCACGTAGGGCAGTGTCCTGATGGAATTGGGACGGCAGAAGTCCCAGAACTCGACGAGCATCGGCTTGCCGCGTTGCAGGATGCTCGCCTGCGACCCACTCGTGTTCACCCACGGTAGCTTCGTGGGAAACAGCGGCGCGGCGATGGTGTCGACTGGTGCCCTCATCGGAGCCGCGAGCCGTTAGGGGGCGTGAGCCCGCAAGCCTGACAAGGATGCACCGACCGTAGTGTGCAACGAGGGCACATAAGGGAGGGGGACGCCGGCAGACGTCGCGAATCGCGTCCCTCAGCCGATGCTTCCGACCATCTCCAGTTGGATCAGACGGTTGAGCTCGACCGCGTACTCCATCGGCAGCTCCTTCGTAACAGGCTCGATGAAGCCGTTGACGATCATCGCGGCGGCCTCGTCCTCGGTGAAGCCGCGCGAGCCCATGTAGAACAGCTGGTCGTCGGAGATGCGCCCGACCGTCGCCTCGTGCGCGACCGCGACGTTGGGGTTCTGGATCTGGATGTCGGGCCAGGTGTCCGAGCGTGATTCGCCGTCCATCATCAGCCCGTCGCACTGCACGCGTGCCTTCGAGCCGGCGCTGTTGTTGCCCATCTTGACGAGCCCCCGATAGCCCATGATCCCGCCGTCCTTGGAGATCGACTTGGCGAGGATGTTGGAGGTCGTGTTGGGCGCCAGGTGCACGACCTTCGCGCCGGTGTCCTTGTGCACACCCTTACCCGCCACGCCCACATTGAGGTGGTCGGCGCGTGCGCCCTCGCCCATCAGGTAGGAGCCGGGGTAGAGCATCACGTACTTGGCGCCCATCGAGCCGCCGACCCACTCGACGGTCCCCTCGGCATCCACGATGGCGCGCTTGGTGTTGAGGTTGTAGACGTCCTTGGACCAGTTCTGCACGGTCGTGTAGCGCGCCTTGGCGCCCTCGTGCACGAAGATCTCAACGACAGCGGAGTGCATCGAGTTGACGCTGTAGGTCTGGGCGGTGCAGCCCTCGATGTAGTTCACGTCCGAGCCCTCGTCGGCGATGATCAAGGTGTGCTCGAAGGTGCCCTCGCCGGCTCCCTCCATCCTGAAATAGGCCTGCAAGGGCAGGTCCACCTTGACGCCCTTGGGCACGTACAGGAACGAGCCCCCCGACCACACCGCGCCGTGCAGAGCCGAGAACTTGTTGTCCTGCGGGGGCACGCACTTGTTCATGAAGTACTTCTGCACCAGGTCCGGGTACTCGGTGATGGCGGTGTCCATCGAGCAGAACAGGATCCCGAGCTTTGCGTACTCTTCCTTGAGTCCCTCGTATACGGGCTCCTGGCGCCATACGCCTACCACGCCGGCAAGGTGCTCGCGCTCGGCCTGGGGGATGCCGAGGTCCTCGTAGGTCTGCTTCATCTCCGCGGGCACGTCGTCCCAGGAGTCGTAGCGCCCGGCGGTGGGGGGGGAGTAGAGCACGAGGTCGTCGAGGTTCAGGCCGCCGAGATCTGGGCCCCACGTCGGTACCGGCTTGCGTTCGAAGATCTCCAGCGACTTGATCCTTTTCTGGATCATCCAGTCGGGCTCGCCCTTGATCTTCGAGAGCTCTGAGACGACCTCGCGAGAGATGCCCTGGCGTGCACGCAGTTGGCCCTGTCCGTCCTCGACGATTGGGCTGGGCTTGGTGATTCTGGTCTGATCTATTGTTGCCATGCGGCTCCTCGCTGCCGTTGCTCTGCGAATCCAGTCCTGTGTAGTAGGAATTGTACCGAGACCACGAGC
>DATHNH010000229.1:0-8278 GCA_035486255.1 Solirubrobacteraceae bacterium
CGTTCTGTCGAAAGGGCTGTACAGGCCAGCTCCGCACTCATTGTTGACGCTCGGGCTATTGTGGGCGCTCGCCAGGCTGATGCCACGCCCGCGGAAAGCGATCTACGGGTCTCTCGCGGGAGTTGCTGTGCATCTATTTCGGGACATGGGCGACGGGAGCGTTCCGTTGCTTTGGCCGTTGAGCAGGAGATCGTTCAAGGTCGGGTATCCGCTCTACGCGGGCGTGATGGTGTTCCTCGCAGCCCGAGCGGCGACTCGCGAAAGCGATATCTAAAGAGCGCTACAGAAGCTCCGTTATCGAGCATTGACACTAATTCAGCCATCGTTCCTTGGGCTCACTACCGGTGCGACAGGCCGATGCGGCGGTCGGCCAACTCCCCCACCTGATGGCTAAGAGTTTCTCATTGCCGGGCGAGTTCTGACGGTCGGGTCGTGGGGGGAGCTCAAGCCTGTCCTGGACATCGTCGATGCTTTGTCCATGGCCGAGCCCGTTCTCTGGGTCCGCGAGTCACACACTGCGGCCAAGCACCGTGTGCTTCGCTCCTACCTTGATGCCTGGATCCCGGTAATGGCACACCAGGCGCTGCGGGTCCGCGGCCACGCAAGTGGCACCCCACGCCTGCTTCTCGTCGACGGTTTTGCGGGGCCCGGGCGTTACGCGGGCGGCGAGCCGGGGTCGCCGCTGATCATGCTCGAGGCGCTGCTCTCACATAAGGCCTTCGACCAGTTCGCGAACGTCACGTTCTCCTTCTTGTTCATAGAGCAGGATTTACGCCGTGTCGAGCATCTGCGCGGCGAGATTCACGCGCTCGGCGACCTGCCGGCCAACGTGTCGGTCCGGATCGAGCACGGTGAGTTTGAGTCCTTGTTCGGCTCGCTTGTCGACGGCATCACCGACCGCGGGAACGTCCTCGTCCCGACATTCACGTTCATCGACCCGTTCGGCTATTCCAGTGCGTCGATGTCGCTCACAGGGCGCCTGACGGGTTTCCCACGTTGCGAGGTCCTTTACTTCGTGCCGCTCTCCTTTGTGCATCGATTCGTCGGTCGCGACGGCCAAGAGGCGGCGCTGACCTCGCTGTTCGGATCAGAGCAGTGGCGCGGGGCGATCGACTTGAGCGGCGACGAGCGCCGGGCCTACCTGCTTGAGCTCTTCGAACGTCAGCTGTCCGCAGGGGCCCATGTCGAGTACGTCCGATCTTTTCAGTTGCACACGGAGGACGGTAATGACTATCGGCTCGTCTTCGGCCTTGGCCATCGAAAGGGGCTGGAAATCGCCAAGGATGCCATGTGGGCGGTCGATCCGGTCGGCGGAACCTCCTTCGCCGCCACGACCGAGTCCGGGCAGGAGGTCCTGTTCGCTCCCGCCGAGCTCCTCGGCACTGGGCCGCTGTTGGCCGAGCTGCGCGCGAAGTTTGGTCGCGACTGGTTCACGATCGAGCAGGCCGAGCAGTGCACGTTGATTGACACGCCGTTTCGCATCGGTCAGTTGCGCCGCGACACGCTCGCTCCGGCCGTGCGCGAGGAAGTTCTCGAGATCCAACGTCCCGGTCGCTCGGGGTTCAAGGGGGCGAGGCTGCGGTTCAGTTGACGCCGCGCGAGGTCACTCTGGGATGCTGGCCGACTACTCGACGCTACCGCCGCCCTGTATGCGAACGTATGTTCGCATACTTCAGCAGGAGGGAGGCGGCGCGCGACGAACGAGGAGGACCATGGCCGATAAGAGCTCAATCGAGTGGACCGAGGCGACCTGGAATCCGGTCACCGGCTGCGACCCGGTGTCGCCCGGCTGCGCGCACTGCTACGCGAAGACCTTTGCCGAGCGCTGGCGCGGAGTCCCGGGCCATCCCTATGAGCAAGGCTTTGACATCCGCTTCCGGCCGGAGCGTCTGCAACAGCCCGTGAAGTGGGCCCGCTCTCGCATGATCTTTGTTAACTCGATGTCAGATCTGTTCCACGAGGACGTGCCGCTGCGCTACATCGAACAGGTCTTCGACGTGATGGGGGCTGCCAGCCAACACACTTTCCAGATCCTCACCAAGCGTCACGAGCGACTTGCAGAGGTGGCCGGCGAGCTGACTTGGCACCCCAACGTCTGGATCGGTGTCTCGATCGAGAACCGTCGCTTTGTGCACAGAGCCGACTACCTGCGCGAGGTTGACGCGGCCGTGCGCTTCATCTCCGCCGAGCCGCTGCTCGGCCCGCTGGACTCTCTAGATCTCGCGGGCATCGGCTGGCTGATCGCCGGCGGCGAGTCGGGACCGCATCACAGGCCCGTGAGGATCGAGTGGCTGCGCGATCTACGCGATCGCTGCTTGGAGGAGGACGTCGCCTATTTTTTCAAGCAGTGGGGCGGCCATCGCCCAAAGTCCGGAGGAAGGATGCTCGACGGGAAGATCTGGAACGAGATGCCGTCGAGGTTGCTTGAGATCGCGTGAGCGCGGGGTGTGCATCCTTGAGGAGCCCGGCGTCGATCCGATCGCGAAGGCCTGGGTCTTAGGCTGACGCGATGAGGTTGTGCGTAGCAGTTTGTCCCGAGGTGCTTCCGTTCGTTAGTCCGCCTGGTGGCGATCCATCCACTCTGTTTGGCGAATTGCGGAGTAGATGTGCGCCCATCGCTCCTTGCTCTTGGGTTGGTCACCTCGGAAGCGGATCGAGGCGAGCATCTTGATATCGGCTTCGGGGAGATGGTTTGCGTGTGCGAATTCGAGCAAGGATGCCGGCTCCTCGGTGGGCTCGTTGGTGAGGATTCGTCGTCCGAGTAGGTCGGACATCGTTACGCCGAGAGCCTCGGCAATTGCGTAGAGCGTCTCGCCGGAAGGGCGAGGTGTCTCGCCAGCCTCGATCGACGAAATGTAGCTCTTCGAGAGGTGGGCGGCTGCGGCGAGTTGGCTGAGATTGAGACCGCGTTCCTTACGGAAGAGGCTGACGCGCTCGCCAATTGGGTTGATCTGGCCGTCGTCACTTGAATGACGAGCCATCTCAGCACCACATCCCGACTCGTCGATAGAGGGCGAGAACGCGGGGTCGCGGCTTTCCGTCGCGGGCGACGTAGGGGCAGTAGCGGGCGGAGACGTGGACCTTCTCGACGTCGCGAGACGTGATGCCCGTGAGCGTCGTGCTCTCGTCTACGAACTCGCCGTGGCGGGCGCGGTCGAGTGGGTCGCCTTGGTCGATCGATTTGAAGCGGCGAACGGATGGCCACGACCCTCGCGTCCAAGCGTAGGAGACTCGGAGTTTAGCCGGTGCGTTGCCGTCGGCTCGCTCGGTTGGCTTGTTTTGGACCCCGGCGACAAGGAACATGGCGTCCTCTGGCCAGAGATCGACGATGCGGTGTCCGGTGGCTTGGAGGCTCGCGTCGTAAATGTCGGCGATCGCGGTCAGGGTGGACAGGCCGAAGTCGGCGTCGGCGAGGTCTGCCGACACCAGGCGCCTGGGTAGGGGCAGCTCGCTTCCGCAAACGTCGCACTGGGTCTCAAGCGAGTCGTTTGCGTGCTTTTGTGTCGGCGGGTCGCAGCGCATTTGCATCTGTAGTTGGTATCCGGGCATGAACGTGTGTGCGATCTCGTGGAAGCCGCTGAAGCGCTGCCGGCGGTGGCCGTCGCTCGAGCGCAGCCGGATGTGGGTTGCGCCTGTCTTTGGGTCGGTGATGAGGCACGCGGCGTTCGGGAGCGGACAACGCACGACCGACCGTACGTCTTGGTAGTAGGCGACCATGGCGAGGTTGATCGGGGCGCGCGCGTCAAGCTCGACGAGGATCGAGCCGGCGACGCGCGTGACCCTCCCACGGTCGCTGACGGAGGGATGCTCAAGCCGGCCTGCTCGAGAAGACTCAGTTGGGTCATGGCCGCTACAGAGTGTACTAGTGCGCTACTCCGAACGATTGGACAAACGTGCTAGCGTCCGCTACTCCGAACACACGACAGGCATACTGGACTTTTGTCCAGACACCGGTGCTCAGGTGTCAAATTGAGAGGAGGTCGGATGGCGACGAGCGTGCGAGTCGGATGCATCAACAAGACGAACCGGCAGGATCCCCAGGCCCGTCATAGCGGCCGCGAATATTTGAAGACCGAAGCTGACGGGGTGAAACCTGACAACCTGCTCTCGCTGTCCGAGTGTCCGAGCTAAGAGCGAAACGGAAAGGCGGTACCGATGGCCCGGCAGGTGTTTTTCAGCTTCCACTACGCAAACGATTTGTGGCGCGCGAACGTGGTGCGCAACAGCGACACGATCCAGAAAGCCGAGACGGAGGTGGGGAGGTTCGATCACTCGCTCTGGGAGGAGGCCAAGGCGAGCGGTGATCCGGCGATCAAAGCCCTGATCGATGAAGGCCTGAACGGCGCGTCGGTAACGATCGCGCTAATCGGGAGCGAAACATCCTCGCGGAAGTGGTGTCTGTACGAGCTCGCCGAGAGCCACGACGCGACCAAGGGACTGCTCGGGATTCGGATCCACAACATCAAGAATCAGGCCCAGGAGACCTCAACCAAGGGGCCCGACCCGTTCGCCTACCTCGAGAGCACCGACGCTCAGGGCGTCAAAAGCACGCTCGCCGGCGTGTACCCGATCTACGACTGGGTCGCGGATGACGGGTACAACAACGTCGACAGCTGGATCGAGACAGCCGCCGCAGCGGCGGGTCGGTAGAAAGGAGCCGTCCAGAAAATGGCTCGACGCGTTTACTTCGCCTTCGACTACAAGGACGTGTTCGCCGTCAATCAGATCCGTCGCAGCGGGCAGTTCACGTCGGTCGCGGTCGCCGGCTTTCACGATGCATCGCAGTGGGAGAAGCTCAGACAGAAAGACGACAACGTCATCAGGCGCGCGATCGACACCGCGCTTAAGAACACGAGCGTGACCGTCGTATGCATCGGGGAGCGCACGGCCTCGCGCAGGTGGGTCAAGTACGAGCTGTCCGCGAGCCTCGTCCGGGGTAACGGGCTGCTTGGTGTCTACCTGCCGGGGACCGCCGGGCACCCTATCCCGAAGACGCTTGTAGGGGCGGGGGCTGGCGTCTATCGATGGAATCCCCAGCGCTTCGCCGCCTGGGTCGAGGCGGCGGCACGCCGATAGCTGATGCTTCACCTCCTAAGCCCGGCTCTCTCCGACGTTGACCAGCGCCAGGCTGCGGCGCTGCTCGACGCGGCGAAGGCGGAGTGGGACGACATTCCGTTCTCCGATGTCAGCGCCGGAAGCTTGGACCGCTGTCAGCCGAGCGACGGGGATGGCGTGGTGTTCTTCAACCCGCCGCTCGATGAGCACGCACAAGCCGTCGACCTGCTTTTGGCGGAGGCGACCGAGGCCGGCGCCGTGATCTTGCCGATCGCAATGGATAGCGAGCACCGGCGGCCGCCAGGGGCGGCCGGAGAGCTCCAGAGCTTCGACGTCGTCGACCAGCTGAGACGTCGCGAGCTGACGGCCGAGCAGCTCCCGATCGTCGGAGCCGCGTTCGCCAGAGAAGCGCTCGGGGTGACGATGCCGACGTTCGTGAAGTCGCGCCTCCGGATCTTCCTTTGCCATCGCAGACGCGACGGGGAGGCCGTGACCGCCGAGCTGGACGCCGCACTGCAGGTCCGCCACGAGCACGTGTTTCGCGATTTGATCGATATCCAGATCGCCGAGCGCGCGCAAGAGCGGATCGAAGCGCATCTAGCGGGTGCTGATGTTCTCGTGTTCCTCGACACGCCCGACGCGGGCGAGTCCTGGTGGGTCGCCCGCGAGCTAGAAATCGCTCTCGGACGCAACATCCCGGTCGTGTGGGTCCGCCTTCATGCGGCCGAGGGGGAGCGGGAGCAGCTCACCGTCAAGCCGGGCGCCGAGCCTCATATCGAGGTGCAGGACGCCGAGCTGTCGCGGGGGGAGGCAGGCCTGCTCGCCGATGAGATCCTTCGCGTCGCCGCACGCCTAGCCAGTCAGCACGGGCGCACCACCATGCAGGCGCTGCGGCGCCTAAAGGTTTGGGCTGCCGAGCAGCGCGCCGAGATCGAGCTGCTCAATGCACGTCAACAGATCTTCCAGCTCCGCCACCCGCCGTCGGCCGCACGCGCATATCCCCTGCGTCCCGCTAGTGACGTACTGCAGCTCTTTGGCCGGGCGCCCGACGACTCGGACCGCGAGTCGCTTGAGATGTTCCTCGCTGAGCGCGGCATGGGTCCCCACGACCATGAGTGCCGCGCGTTTGACGCTGCAATACTCCTGGACCCGACGGGCACCGGACAGCGCGCTCTTGGCGAGTGGTCGGTGACCGAGCACCCGGACCGGCTCCTTTCGTACCTTGCTCCCAAGCGCGACCGTGCGCACGACTCAGCGTCACCGCGGCTTCTGCTGCTGGGCGCCTTCCCGACAGGCGACTACGCGCGTGATCAGATTACACCGGCTGTTCATGCGGCCGCGACGACCTGGCTGCGACTCGGCGGCAGCATCGTCTGTGGCGGGCACCCCACGTTCGTGCCGCTGCTCGCAAGCGCCTCGGCAGCGATCCTGGGGGACGCCTGTCGCGAGCGGCTGATCGTCTACCAATCCGAATGGTTTGCCGCACCAGCGCAGCTACACGAACTCGCCGAGCATGCAACCGTGATTCCAACCGAGCGGCGCGACTCGCGCGAGGAGTCGCTCACCGTGATGCGCAACGCCATGATTTCCGACGGTAACGCGGTCGTTGCGCTCGCGATCGGCGGCCGAACTCACGAGGCGGGCACCCACGTTCCTGGTATCGATGAGGAGATCGAGCTCGCTCGCGCGCAAGGAATCCCGGTCTATCTCCTCGGAGCACCAGGGGGGCAGGCCGCTGTTCTCGCGGCGAAAGCCGCGAACGAGACAAACCCGTGGACAAGTCTCGGGAACGGGCTCGACCGGGCCAGCAACGAACTGCTTGCCGGGACCGAGGAGTACGAGCGTGCCGTCGAGCTGATCTGGGAAGCGAGCACCGGCCGATGAGCGCGGTTCCCTGACTTCAGGTGCCGTCGCAAGGATGCCCATTGCCGCGAGCCGTCGCCGCCGTGCCGCCGCCGATGTCGTCCAATGCCGAGACTAAGATGGCGATGTGACTCCGCTGATCGATCTGCTCGAGACCAGTCCGCCGGTCGACCTCCAGCTACCTGGCGGGTATGACCCTGACCGTAATCTGCGGGTTGACGGCACCGGGCGGCCGGTCGTCTTGGTGCCTGGCTCGGGGTTGGGGACGCAGACGCGGGGCGGTGCCGACCGTGACGATGCGCCGCCCACCGTTACCTCGCTTACGGGGACGGTGACGAAGAACACAAGCGATCGCGACGAGATGACCAGTCTGCTGGTCACCAAGACAGCGGGCGGCCGCGACACCGACGACGATCGTGCGATAGCTGCCAGCGTGCTGCTCGGCACGGTCACCTTCGCGGGCCCAGACCGCGACTGAGCACCCGCCGAGCGGGCCAAAACCGCGTGCTGGTTCTCGTTTCCAACCGCGAAGATCTCACCGCCGACTGGCTCGTGCTCGAGCTCGAGCGCCGAGATGAGCCGTTCGTCAGGCTCTGCACGGAGGACTACCCGAGCAAGATCCGCATCGGCTGGACACTGAACGATGCCGCCCTTGAGCTTGGCGAGAGCACGCTCGCGGCCGAGGATGTCACAGCCGTGTGGTGGCGTCGATCCGTGGCGCCCGTTATCCCGGCCGGACGAAGCCCGGGGGAGATGGCTTGGGCAGCCGGCGAGTCGCTCGCAGCGTGGGACGGTTTCTGGGAGGGAGTCAATGCTCACTGGGTCAACACCCCGGGCGCGAACGCCAAAGCAGAGAGCAAGCCCGCACAGCTCCGCGCAGCCAAGCGGCTCGGCATGAACGTCCCGGCGACCCTGATCACGAGCTCTCGCGCGGCCGCACGCTCCTTCGTAGAAGCCGAAGGGACCGTGGTTTGCAAGGCGTTGCGAAGCGGGCTGATTCCGGGCGTAAACGGAGATCGCGTCCTCTACACCCAGCCCGTCGACCCGCAGATGCTCGCGGGGCTCGAGGAGTTGGGACCCGAGCCGTATCTCTTCCAAGCCCTCGTCGAGAAGAGCGCCGATGTCCGGGTCACCGTGATCGGTGAGCGAGTCTTCGCCTGCCGCATCGACAGTCAATCGACACCCGACGCCTCGGTGGACTGGCGGAGAGGATCGGCAGAAGACCTGCACCATGAGTCCATCGAGCTTGACGAGCCCACGACCCGTCGACTACGCGATCTCACGGCCGGCTTCGGCCTGCGGTTCGCCGCAATCGACCTTGCGGTTGACCGCGAGAGAGGTTACGTCTTCTTCGAGATCA
>DATHNH010000230.1:0-2194 GCA_035486255.1 Solirubrobacteraceae bacterium
AGCGACGAGCAGGCTCCCCGGCGTCTCGGTGAGCAGCCGGTGGACGTACTCGATCCGGTCGGGGGTGGTTGCGTGCGTGCTGCGCGCTCCCTGCCACAGGTCGAGGATCGCCGGCGCCTCGGCGGGTCGGGCTGCGCGCACGGTGTACTCCTGCTTGCTCAAGCGGGCACTGTAGCCCATGCAAACCGCACCCGGCGCACTGCTCCCCGGCGCAGGCCGCCGGGCTTAGCGGAAAACTGGCCGGATGCTGCGAGCGGTGCTGTTTGACCTCGACGGGACGCTGATGGACCACGACGCGGCACGCACTGCGGGCCTCCGAGCGCATCTCAGTAGCTGGCTGCCGGGCCTAGGGGCGGATGAGCTGGCGCGGTTGGAGAAGGAATGGCAGCGCCTCGAGGCTCTGCACTACGACGAGTACGCTCGTCGCGAGTGCACGTTCGCGGAGCAACGCCGCCGCCGTGTGCAGGGGATGCACACTGTGATGGAGCGTGAGCCGGCGGATGAGCTCGCGGCGGACGCTTGGTTTGGGTCCTACCTGCGCCACTATCGCGCGGCGTGGCGCGCGTTCGATGATGTGCACCTGGCGCTGGCGGCACTGGCGGTGGCACACCCGTCTGTGGCGCTGGGTGTGGTGACAAATGGCGAGGGCGAGCCGCAGCGGGCAAAGCTCGCCGCGATCGGTCTCGGCGAGCGCTTCCGAGTGGTGGTGGCCTCCGGCGAGGAGGGCGTGGCAAAGCCGGAGGCGGAGATCTTCGCGCTCGCGTGCGAGCGCCTGGGGGCGGAGCAAGAGCAGACAGTGCACGTGGGCGACAGGCTTGACCTCGATGCCGAAGCAGCTGCTGCGGCAGGACTGCGCGGCATCTGGCTCGATCGCCTCGGGACGGTATCGAGCCCCGCACACATCATGAGAATCTCCACGTTGCACGAGTTGCCTGCTGTGCTGTGCGGACTCGGCCAGCAGTAGTCGTACTTGTTTTGACAAGCCGTGTTTATAACCACGAGCGTCACGGACAGTGTCTGAATGGAGCCAGCCGGGATCGAACCGGCGACCTCCTGCTTGCAAATTTGGCTGGGGCGGTGGTGGTTGGTGTCGGTTGGGGCTTCGTTGGCCTCTTAGAGCAGTTTGTTTGCTCAGTAGCGCTCGTTAGTGGCGGTTGCTTTCACCGCTTGCTTCGTCCCTGCTTCGCCCTGACTCAGCGCTAAAAGCGCTCGCAACTACGAACCGGATCGATCTATTCAATGCTGCGAAGAGCTGAGCGGAGACGCTCTGCGACATCCTCGGGTGTCGCGCCTGCGCTGAAGCTGATCATCCAGTCGGCCAACTCCGGGTCTGATGCGGCAACCCGAAGTCCGTTGATCTCAAGGAAGGTCAGCATCGCCACAAGGGCGGTACGCTTGTTGCCGTCGATGAATGGTTGGCCCTCAGCGATGCCGTGAGCCAAGACGGCCGCCTGGAGCGCCAAGTCCGCCGACTGGTAGTGGGCGTAAGTCTCTGGTCGAGCAAGCGCACTTTGCAGGCCATCGCGATTACGTAGCTGGTCAGCCCCCTCCAGGGCCGTGGCCTCGATGATCAGCGCGTAGAGATCGAGCACGTCCGGCAGCGTGAGATAGACCAGCTCCGGCTCGTCCGGCTCGTCGCCCTGCATACCTCAGCGTTGAGAAGCGTCGGGATCGTGATCGGCGAGGATCTGCAACGCCTCACCGTGATCCGCGATCACACGCTCGCCGACGCTGCGTATCCGCTCGCGGACCTTCTCGGTTGACATGATCCGCAACTCGCCGCCGGGAAGCTCCTCCACCAGTACTGAGGAGCCCGGCGTATAACCCTGAGCCTCGAACTCCCGTGGAATCGAGATCACGTTGCTATTGCCGACACGGCGGACCTTCACGACTTTCATGCGCCTAGTATATACGTGGATAGCCCGCGACGCGAGGTGCCTTAGGCAGAAGGCGAAAGCATTAGGTCGTCCATCGCCGCTAGCCCCCGAGTTAGTCGAGGCCGCAATCCTATCTCTGTGACACGACGCTCAGCCTGCGTTGGGCTGTTGCGTAAGCAAGGTCAGCCTGGCCTAAGCGACGAGCTGCAACTCTGGACTGAGCCTCAAGATCCGGAGGGGAGGCGAGTCGCCTTGGGGGCAGATATCGGCAATTGCGGAGATGGACACTACGAGGGCGTCTGTCTCGGTCGCTCCTA
>DATHNH010000231.1:0-2348 GCA_035486255.1 Solirubrobacteraceae bacterium
CGATCATGTGCACCGGGATGTGGATCGTGCGCGCCTGGTCGGCGATCGAGCGAGTGATCGCCTGGCGGATCCACCAGGTGGCGTAGGTCGAGAATTTGTAACCGCGCCGGTATTCGAATTTGTCGACTGCCTTCATCAGCCCGATGTTGCCTTCTTGGATCAGGTCGAGGAATTGCGGGCCGCGGTTCGCATATTTCTTGGCGATCGCAATGACGAGCCGCAGGTTCGCTTCGACCATCTCCTTCTTGGCCCGGCTCGCTTCGCGCTCGCCGCGCTGCACGGTCTGTATCACCCGGCGGAACTCAGCGATCGGCAGCTTCGCCTCGGCAGCGATCTGGGCGATGGCGGCGCGGTGCTTGGCGATCTCGGGAGCCTTGTCCGGAAGGCACGCCCAGCCGCGGTGGGGCAGTGAGCCGACGCGCTCAAGCCAGTCGGCGGCGAGTTCGTTCCCCATATAATGATCGAGGAACTCTCGCCGCCTAAGGCCGACTGTCTCGGCGAGCCGCAGCAGCCGGCCCTCCTCGCTGACGAGTTGGCGATTGAGCCCGTAGAGCTGCTCGACGAGGTGCTCGATGCGCGTGCTGTTGAGGCGCACCCGCTTGAGCAGTTCGATGCTCTCTAATCGGAGCTTGTCGTAGCAGCACTCAGTCGTCCATGGCAGCACCTCGCACTTGCTCAGGGCGGTGATCCGCTGGTGCTGGAGCTTGTGCAGCTTGCCATGGATTTGAGCCATCGCGTCGAAGGTGCCGACGATATCCTGCGTCAGCTCTGCCTCCCTCGCGGCGGGCGAGGTCGAACTCTCGTCGTCCTTGGCCTCTGCGGCACCACGCTCGCTCTCGATCTGGCCCGCGGCGATTTTGGCGGCGCTCTCATACTTGCTAGCCGGCTTCCCGCCTGCCGGAGGTGTTGCCATCGCCTCGCCGGGCGTGAAAACCACTGCGCGATCGAAGCCGCCGGCGTACGTTGCATCGAGATCGATGATGTCGCGCAGTAGCATCGTTCCTTCATTGAGGGCGTCACGCCAACCGAGGATGGCGTCGAACGTCAGCGGGCTTTCGCGGATGGCACCGAGCATCATCTCGCGGCCGGCCTCGATGCGCTTCGCAATCGCCACCTCTCCTTCACGCGACAGGAGTTGGACCGACCTCATCTCCCGCAGATACATCCGAACCGGGTCGTCGGTACGCCCGATATCGTCATGATCGAGGTTACCGCGTGCCTTGGCCGGCTCGCCTTCGGGTGCCACCGGCTCGTCGCTCTCGTCGCTCTCGCCGCTCTCGGTCACCGTGATCCCGAGTTCGGATAGCATCGTCATCGTGTCCTCGATCTCCTCCGAGGACAGATGATCGAGCGGCAGCGTAGCGCTCAACTCGTCATAGCTGACGTAACCCCGCTGGCTGCCCAGGGCCAACAGCTTCTCGATCGAGCCTGCAACGGTCTGGGGGAGGGGACCCTCTGCCGCGTCCTCCCCCGAGGTATTCGCAACGCTCATCGCCGGATAACCCATGAGGTGCCGCCCCTATCTGCCACCGGACACGTGACGCTCCGCGGTTGTCGGCGCGGTGCGACAGCTGCGATCAAAGGCACGGTTCGGAGCCGCGCACCAGGGATACATGCGCCGCCTCTCGGTCTGGCGTGCGATTTTCCAGCCGCGCACTGGCTCGGGATTATTTGGCGCAGCTCCTCCATGCGCGCTCGGATGGTCGAAAAGTCGTCAGCGGCACGAGGTCGGGGGCGCTCGCGGCGCAGCTCCTCCATGCTGGCGGAGGCCACCTTTGAAGCAAACTGGGGCCAGATATTAAGAATTTCTTCGAATTGACGGACGAGGAAGACGCCGCGCACGGTGTGGCGCTGCCAAGCCGTGGCGCGCACCACCTCGTCGACCGTTGCGCCTTCGGGTCGCCGCAGCATCTCAATCACCTTCTCCTGCTTCGGCGGGCGCTTCGCGTCGGCCTGCGGCTCCGGCTCGGGCGATGCCTCGATTGCAGCCCACTGATCGATTAGTGCATCGCGGTCGCCAACCTCTTTCCTCTTCTCGATGCCAGGCCGAGCATTCCACAATGCCAGCAGCCCCTTGCCGCTGAGCGGGGCGCTGTGCAATTGCTCCGTTGACGCGACCGCAATTTCGCCCTCACTGACCGCCGCCGACTTCACCGCCCCACGGCTGTAGCTGAGGAACCGGTGGTTCGCAGACTCTCTGCTGGAGGGAGATGGATTCGAACCATCGGTCCCCCGATCAGTTTACCGGTCCCCGAAGATGCCGAGGTCGAGGAAAACCTGGCCCCTCCCGGAGTCAGGGTCGATCGCGGTGACGCGGGCGGCGGCTCGCTCGAACTGGTTGGGCAGAT
>DATHNH010000232.1:0-2607 GCA_035486255.1 Solirubrobacteraceae bacterium
TAAGCTCTCACAATGCTCAAGCTCGCTCGCTGGTCCACAACACACCGCCTGTACATCGTCATCGGCTGGGTGATCCTGCTGATCGGCGTCAACGCCATCTCCCAATCAAGCGGAGGGGCGGCCTACTCGAACAACTTCACGCTGCCCAACTCCGACGCGCAACGCGCCTCCGACTTGCTGGCGCACAGCTTCCCGGCGCAGGCCGGCGACCGCGACACGATCGTCTTCAAGGTGGCGCACGGCAACGTGCGCGAACCGTCGGTGAAGAGCCATATGAACGCGCTGTTCGCGAAAGTGGCCACGCTGCCACATGTCTCCGGCGTGATCAGCCCCTATGCCGCCAGCCAGGCCGGCAAGGCAATCTCCGCCAACGGACAGATCGCGTTCGCCACCGTGGTCTTCAACGAAAAGGCCAACGAACTGCCCAAGAGCGCAGGCGAAGGCGTGGTCAAAGTTGCCGAGGCCGCGCGTACGCCGGGCCTCCAGATCGAGCTCGGCGGGCAGGCGATCGAGCAGACACAGCAGGAAGGCTTCGGGATCACGACCGCGGTTGGACTGATGGCGGCGATCGTAGTGCTGCTGATCACCTTTGGATCGCTGATCGCGATGGGACTGCCGATCGTCACGGCGCTGCTCGGTCTGGGCACCGGGCTCGGACTGATCGCGCTGTTCACGCACGTGGTGGACACGCCCGACTTCTCCTCCGAGCTCGCGGCGATGATCGGGCTTGGCGTGGGGATCGATTACTCGCTGTTCATCGTGACCCGCTTCCGCGAGGCGTATGCCACGCCTGGGCCAAGCTACGGCGACGTGCGCGAGTCGGTGGTGCAGGCGATGGATACCGCCGGGCGCGCGGTGCTGTTCGCCGGTTGCACGGTCGTGATCGCGCTGCTCGGGATGATGCTGCTCGGCGTGGACTTCCTCTACGGCGTGGCGATCGCCGCGTCGATCGGCGTGCTACTCGTGATGCTCGCCTCGCTCACGCTGCTGCCCGCGCTACTGACGATTGCGGGCAAGCGTGTCGTGCGACCCAGCCGCCGCGCACGGCGGCGCGGGGTCGAGGCGACCGATCTGCAGCACGGCCAGACATGGTTGCGTTGGAGCCAGTTCGTGCAGGCTCACTCGTGGCCGATCGCGCTCGCGGCGACACTTGTGTTGCTTGTGATCGCGGCACCCGCCACCGCCCTGCGACTGGGGTCGAGCGATGCGAGCAACGACCCGGAGAGCTTCACCACCTACAAGGCGTATCAGCTGCTCGCCGAGGGCTTCGGCCAGGGATTCAACGGTCCACTACAGGTCGTGGCGAAGGTGCCGGGAGCCACCAGAACCCCCACGCAAGCAGCCAAGCCGGGGGTACCGGCGCCGGGGCCGGCCTCCGTCGCCGGCAAGGCGGCCGTCGAAGATCTGCGTGTGGCCATCGCCGGTGCCGGGGGTGTCGCTTCAGTGGCACCCGCCAAGTTCAATCCCGCGGGCGACGTGGCGACGATCTCCGTGTATCCGACGTCCTCCCCACAGGCCTACGCGACGACTCAACTGGTGTCGCGACTGCGCGCGGAAGTGATTCCGCCGGTAGTGGCGAGCACCGGCATGCACGTCTACGTGGGCGGCGTCACCGCCGGAGCGGTCGACTTCGCGGCCCTGCTCGGCAAGAAGCTGCCGCTGTTCATCGGCGTGGTCGTGCTGCTCTCGGCGCTGCTGTTGATGATCGTCTTCCGCTCGCTCGTGATCCCACTGCAGGCGGCGCTCATGAACCTGCTCAGCATCGGCGCCTCGCTGGGGGTGATCGTCGTCGTCTTCCAGTGGGCTTGGTTCGACTCGATCATGGGCGTAAAAGCCGGCCCGATCGAGTCGTTCGTGCCGGTGATGCTGTTCGCGATCGTATTCGGGCTGTCGATGGACTACGAGGTGTTCCTCATCTCACGCATCCACGAGCAGTGGACTCGCGTAGGCGATAGCCGCCGCGCCGTCAGCGAAGGACTCGCACTCACAGGGCGCGTGGTGACGGCAGCCGCGGCAATCATGATCTGCGTGTTCTTGTCCTTCATGCTCGGGGAAAGCAGGGTCATCAAGGAGTTCGGACTGGCGCTCGCCTCGGCGGTCTTCCTCGACGCGATCATCGTGCGCTGCCTATTGCTGCCCGCGGTACTCGACATCCTCGGGAACGTCACGTGGAAGATCCCGGCTCGCCTCGATCGATTGCTTCCCCGCTTGAACATCGAGGGTGGGGCCGCGCGCCTGAGCCCAGCCGACGAAGCCCAGTTTGCGACACTCGCCTCCGAGGAGAAGCCGGTGCCGGCCGGCACGCGCGGGGGGACAGAGAGCTGAGCAACATGCGCGGGGGGCTGCTTGCGGCCCTGCTGTGCGTGGCGCTGACGGGCTGGTGCTCGACCGCTGCCTTGGCGGCCGGACGGCGTGACATTCGCGGGTCCATCGCTACGACGGCGTCTTCGACCCAACCGGCCCCAACCCGATCGTCGGTGCTCGTCGTGTTCCTTGCCCCTGCGCCGCTGCACCCCGAGCAGTCAGAAGACGACGCGATCGAGAGCGAGCTCAGCTCGATACCCACACTCTCCACGGGCATCCTGAGCGCCACGCAGGGCACCTACA